>CAJFUS010000248.1 GCA_904420235.1 Candidatus Neoanaerotignum tabaqchaliae | reverse complement strand
GGCATAAGCTCCAGCGCTAAATTTCATCAGCTTCTTGACAGAAATCAGAATCCTTGGTCTGTAAACATACTTGCCGAGTTTGCCGGAGAAAGAATGTTTTCCGACTCTGAATTTAATAAAAGAACATGGACGCTTGTTTCACAGGAAAGAAAAAAGGCCCTTGACGAAATTTCAACTTGGAAAAACATAAAGGCTTATAACTCAAGCTCTAATTTTATACTTTTAAAGCTTTTAACAGACAAAATAAACGCCGCCCAAATATTTGAAAAAATGATTATGAAAAAAATGCTTATCCGCGACGCGGCCAGCTTTACGTTTCTTGATGAGTCCTATTTAAGATTCTGCATACAGCTTCCCGAACAAAATGCGGCGCTGCTTAATGAGCTTAAGAAAATCGTTGAATAATATGGAAAATATAAAAGTGCTTAAATTAAATGAAAGAACGCCTCGGCTTATAGAGCAGATTTGCTCCGTATGGGAAAAATCCGTCAGAGCTACCCATAAATTTCTTTCTTACGGCGAAATTGACGAAATATCCAAATATGTTCCTGAAGCCGTTAAAAATGTGCCCTCTCTTATAGTGGCTGAAAAAGATGGAATTATAACTGCCTTTATGGGCATAAACAAAAACAAACTTGAAATGCTTTTTATATCGCCATGTGAAATAGGCAAGGGTCTTGGCAAAAAGCTCTTGCTTTACGGCATTAATAATTATTCCGTGAATGAGCTTTGTGTTAACGAGCAAAATCCCAATGCTATTGCATTTTACAATAAAATGGGATTCAGCGTATACAAAAGAAGCGGAACTGACGAACAAGGCATGCCCTATCCCATTTTATATATGAGATTAAAACAGCACCATATTTAACCATATAATCAAAAGCTCCTTGTCAAATTCTTTTGTTTGGCATGGAGCTTTTACTATACTTAACACTCTGCACAAAAAAGACGTACCCTTTTAAGGATACGTCTTTAAATTTATTTGTTATCAGCAAACGCCCTGAGCTATCATAGCGTCGGCAACCTTGCGGAAACCGGCTATGTTGGCGCCTACAACAAAGTTGCCTTCGCAGCCGAACTCTTTGGCAGCTGAAGCCATGTTGTCGTAAATGCCTTCCATAATTGATTTAAGCTTAGCATCAACTTCCTCAAATGTCCAGCTAAGTCTTTCACTGTTCTGGCTCATTTCAAGAGCTGATGTTGCAACTCCGCCGGCATTTGCGGCCTTGGCAGGAGCAAAAAGAACACCGGCTTTAAGGAATACGTCAATAGCCTCAAGTGTTGAAGGCATGTTTGCGCCCTCGCCTACTGCGAAGCAGCCGTTGGCAACAAGTGTCTTAGCGTCTTCCTCATTAAGCTCGTTTTGTGTTGCGCAAGGAAGAGCGATGTCGCACTTAACACTCCAAACGCCTTTGCCCTCATGATACTCGGCTTCGGGATGTTTTTCAAGATAATCTTTGCAGCGGCCTCTCTTAACCTCTTTAATCTCGCGCATAGCATCAAGGTCAATTCCGTTTTTATCATAAATCCAGCCTGTTGAGTCGCTCATTGTAACAACTTTAGCGCCGTACTGCTGAGCCTTCTGGCAAGCGTAAATGGCAACATTTCCTGAGCCTGATATAGCAACTGTTTTGCCCTCAAAGCTCTTTCCGGCAGCCTTAAGCATAGCGTTTGTAAGATATACAAGACCGTATCCTGTAGCTTCTGTACGAACAAGTGAACCGCCGTAAGTAAGACCCTTTCCTGTAAGAACTCCTTCATAAAGTCCTGTTATTCTCTTATACTGTCCATAAAGGTAACCAATCTCGCGTCCGCCAACGCCAATGTCACCGGCAGGAACGTCTGTATCTTTTCCAATATGTCTGTAAAGCTCTGTCATGAAGCTTTGGCAGAAAGCCATAACCTCTCTGTCACTCTTGCCCTTAGGGTCAAAATCGGAACCGCCCTTACCTCCGCCGATAGGAAGTGTTGTAAGGGAGTTTTTAAAAATCTGCTCGAATCCAAGGAATTTAATAATGCCAAGGTTTACTGACGGATGGAATCTTAAGCCGCCCTTGTAAGGTCCGATAGCGCTGTTAAACTGAACCCTGAAGCCTCTGTTAACCTGAACTTTGCCGCTGTCATCAACCCAAGGCACACGGAACATAATCTGTCTTTCAGGCTCTGTAATTCTTTCAAGAATAGCGTTCTTCTCATATTTATCGTCTTTATCAAGAAGAGGTCTGAGAGAGTTGAGAACCTCTGTGGCTGCTTGTATAAACTCGGGCTGAGCCTCGTTTTTAGCCTTTAAATTTTCCAATACTCTGTCTACATATGACATATTGAAATCCCTCCTATATAGTTAATGAACTTAAAGCTCATTTTTTCATTAGCTAATTATACGTATTTTTTTTTGAAATAACAATAGTTTTTTTGCAAATCTGCTTAAATTTTGCTATATTTTACATAAATGTATACTCTTTAAAAAATTTATTATATATTTATTATCTTATGTTTTCATAAGATATCTTATAAAATACCCATAAAAGGAGGCTAAAATGACCTTTGAAAATGGAATTTATTATTCTTTAAGTGATTTTTTAAAACAAAAATTCGGTACAAAAACCGTTAAGCTTTCAATAGACGCCGGATTTACATGCCCGAATAGGGACGGACTCAAAGGTATCGGCGGCTGTATATTCTGCGGAGGAAAAGGAAGCGGCGATTTCGCCGGAGACAGAGTCTTAAGCATAAAAGAACAAATAGAATCTCAAAAAGAGCTTATCTCGAAAAAATGGCCTTCCGCCAAATATATAGCTTACTTTCAGGCCTTCTCAAACACATACGCTTCCGCAGAAATTTTAACACACAAATACAGCGAGGCCCTTTTATGCTCTGATATTGTAGCTTTAGCTATAGCCACAAGGCCTGACTGCATTGAAAATGAAGTTTTGGATGTTTTAAAAAGCTTTGCCGAAAAAACGTATTTGTGGGTAGAGTTAGGGCTCCAAACGTCAAATGAGGAAACCGGACGTTTTTTAAACCGAGGATACACAAACGCTGATTTTAAAAAAGCCGTAAATATTTTAAACACGGCAGGCATAGATACTGTGGCCCACATAATAGTAGGTCTTCCAGGCGAATCAAGGGAAGACATTATAAACTCTGTAAAATTCGCCCTTTCCTGCGGAATTAATGGAATAAAACTTCATATGCTTCATGTTATAAAAGACACTGCTTTGTATGAAATATATAAAGACAAGCCGTTTAATATAATGACTCTTGACGAATATACCGACACCATAGTTGAAATTTTAAGAATAATCCCGCCTGACATAGTGATACACCGCCTAACTGGCGATGGACCAAAGGATATAACTGTCGCTCCCATCTGGTCATTCAACAAAAGAAACGTCCTAAACCTTATAGGTAAAAAAATGCGCGCTGAAGGTTTCAAACAGGGCGATTTAACTTAACAATAGTTTTACTTTTTTTATTAAAACATGGCGTTTTCTGTTGTAGAATAGCCAAAAATATTATATAATATTTTATTATACTTTTGGGGAGGAAGCGGCTTTGCACGAGGACAACAAGCTGGCGGAAAATAAACTTATAATATTATACCTTCTAAGCAAAATGGGCGTATCTCTCTCTAACAACGATATTTGCCAATTTGCTCTTGAAAGGAATGTAATGGATTATATAAGCGTTCAGCAGTGTCTGTCGGAGCTGACTGACGCCAAATATCTTGAATGCACAAAAGAAAACGGGGCCACCCGATACAGCATATCGCCTGACGGCAGCAACGCCCTTGGCTTTTTTCAAAACAGGATTACCGAATGGCTGAAAAGCGCCGCTAACGACTACATACTTAACAACCGGCAAAGAATAAGAAGCGAGTATGAAATATCAGCCAACTACTTTCCCGAAATAAACGGGGAATATCTTGTTAAATGCGCCGTTTGCGGTATTGATGGGAGCCGTATACTTGAGATAAATCTTGTGGTTCCTACAAAGGCCCAGGCGCTTTTAATATGCAATAACTGGAAAAACAACGTAAATTCTATATGCAGCGCCATATATTCCGCCATAGGCAAAGAACAGTAAAAAACAGGGAAGCCCTTTAAAGGACTTCCCATTTTTTATTATAAATTAAATTCTTTTTCAATAATATCCCAAAGCTCCTCTTTTCCGCTTTTGTCAACTCCAGAGTAAGGCACTATAAAATCATCGTTTCCAAGGCCAAGAGATTTTTTTATAATCGATACGTTTTTTTTAATCTGACTTCTTTTTATTTTATCCTTTTTTGTGGCGGCTATGATTATTTTATAGCCATAATGCTTAAGCCAATCATACATAATCCTGTCGTTTTCTCCAGGCTCATGACGTATATCAATAAGCAGAACAACTCCCACAAGGGTTTGCCTTTTCTGCATATATTCCTCCGTCATGCGGCTCCATCTTTCTATTTCGCTTTTTGGGGCTTTGGCATAGCCATATCCGGGCACATCAACAATATAAAACTCGTTGTTTATACCGTAAAAATTTATTGTTCTTGTTTTGCCCGGCTGTGAACTTGTTCTGGCAAGACTTTTTCTTTCAACCATTGTGTTTATTAAAGTGGACTTGCCAACATTGGACTTTCCCACAAAAGCAATTTCAGGCTTCCCGTCAGAGGGATATTGACTGAAATTAACTCCAACGGCTGACAGCACAGCTTCTTTTATTTCCATACTTTTCCTCCCTCAGCTATGGCGTTTTTAAGCACATCCTCCATCGTTTCAACAAGAACAAACTTAAGACTGTTTTTTATTTCATCAGGCAGCTCTTCCATTTGAGGCTTGTTAAGCGCCGGTATAATAACAGTGTCTATTCCGGCCTGTCTGGCGGCAATAGTTTTTTCTTTAAGTCCGCCTATTGGAAGCACTCTTCCCCTTATGGTTATTTCTCCCGTCATAGCCACATTATTTTTAACGGGCGCGCCCATAAGGGCAGAAATCATTGCCGTAGCCATGGTTATTCCGGCTGAAGGCCCGTCCTTTGGGACAGCTCCCTCCGGTATATGTATGTGTATGTCGGTATTTTTATAGAAATCCCCGTCTATGTTAAAATTAGCACTTTGCGAACGTATATAGCTTATGCCCGCTTTTGCAGATTCCTTCATTACATTGCCCATATTTCCTGTTAACTCAAATTTTCCGCTTCCGGCCATTGTGTTAACTTCTATCTCAAGGGTCTCTCCGCCAACGCTTGTCCACGCAAGTCCCCTTACTATTCCAACCATCGGTGTTAAGTTAGCTTTTTCCCTCGTGAATTTTTTTATTCCAATATAATCAGCTATGTTGTCTTCAGTTATTTTAACTTTTTTTGTTCCCTTCTCCAAAATTTCAACAACAGCTTTGGCGCACAGCCTTCCTATCGTTCTTTCAAGCTGCCTAACGCCGGCTTCTCTTGTATATCCGTCTATTATATAATCAATAATATCAGGCTCTATTGAAAGCTGGCTTTTCTTAAGGCCGCTTAACTTAAGCTGTTTTGGATAAAGATATTTATCGGCTATATTTCTTTTCTCGTCTATTGTATATCCGCTAAGCTGTATAATGTCCATTCTGTCCCTTAGCGGTCCCGGAATATTTGAGCTGTCGTTGGCAGTGCATATAAAAAGCACTTTCGAAAGGTCGTAAGGCATATCCAAGTAATGGTCGGTAAACGTGTTGTTCTGTTCCGGGTCAAGCACCTCAAGCAATGCAGATGATGGGTCGCCGTTGTATGACGCTCCCAACTTGTCAACCTCATCAAGAAGTATAAGAGGGTTAACTGTCCCAGCCTGCCTCATGGCCTTCATTATACGGCCACACATAGCTCCCACATAGGTTCTTCTATGGCCCCTTATCTCCGATTCATCCCTTACGCCGCCAAGAGACATTCTTACATATTTTCTTCCTGTTGCCTTAGCTATTGATTTGGCTATGGATGTTTTTCCCACTCCCGGAGGGCCTGAAAGACATATTATTGAACTTGGCGGCGTTTGGGAATTTATTCTTACGGCTATAAACTCAAGTATCCGTTCTTTTACGTCCTCAAGACCGTAATGGTCTTTGTCAAGTGCCTTCCTTGCTGAAATAAGATTCTTATTTTCCCTTGTTTTTTCCGTCCAAGGAAGTGACAGTATGGTTTCTATATAATTACGTATAACATTAAACTCAGGAGAAGTTATTGGCGTTTTAGCCATTTTCTCGCTTTCCTCAACTATTGTTTTAAAAGCGTAATCGGGAAGCTCTTTTTCCATTGCCCTGTTTTGGAACTCGTTTTTAAGCCTTTGAGCATCGTCGTCTTCTCCCAGCTTTTTTTCTATTACCTTAAGCTGTTCCCTAAGATAATACTCTTTTTGGCTTTTTTCCATATTGCTTTTAACTTCGGCTTCAATCTCGTTTTTAAGCGCAAGTATCTCAATTTCCTGCGAGAGTATACTTATAACTCTTTTAAGCCTGTCCATAGGGTCAATATCCGATATAAGCTCCTGCTTTATATCATTATCAACAGTAATTGAGGCGCTTATATTGTCCGCCAACTTTCCAGGAGTTTTAGCCATAGAGAAAGTTAAAATAACGTCCTCCGAAAGCTTACTTCCACTAAGCTTTATGTACCTGTCAAATAAATCCTTGGCCGCACGCATCGTGGACTGTACTTCTATATTATTTTCGCCGAAATTCTCGTCCTCATCTATAACGTCTGCGTCAGCCACATAATATTTGCCGCCTGTATTAACATTTCTTACATAGGCCCTGTTCACGCCCTCAATAATAACATGAGTTATATTCGCTGGAAGGCTTAACACCTGACGTATTTTGGCCACAGTGCCTATATTTAAAAGTCCGTCAGCCCCTGGATTTTCCTCCTGCTGCGACTTTTGAGGCACAAGAAAAATCATCTCATCGTTTTCTTTGGCCGCCTCAACAGCCTCTATTGAAATTTTTCTGCCTATTGGCAGCCCCATAACCATATTAGGGAAAACCGTAATACCCTTAAGGGGCAAAACAGGCATATTGTTAAAAATCATTAAATCACCTCAAAATATACTTCAAACATACAATCAGTTTATTATACACTAAAAGACATAATCTAACAAGTAATACGACAGCGGAGCATTTTTCCAAAAAATTTTAAAAAATTCAAAATTGATAAATACTAAATAGCACTTATTAAAATTATCCTCAAAGTTAATTATTAAAAAATAAACTGTATGTCTATCTGTGCCACCTATTCAGTGCAAATTGCTTATACAATTATTCACCAAATTAAACATTATATTTATATCACTATTTAAAAAATAAAATTAAAATCCTATAATTAAATTCAGCCCATATTGCCTTATAAATTCCAAGCTGTTATACTTATTTTATATACTAACAATTTTTAAATATTATTGGAGGTGTGGCATGAAACTGAAAAAAATAATGGCGGCTTTAATGGTATCTGCCACCATAATTCAGGGATTTTCAATCTCGGCATACGGAGCACAAACGGCATCAAGCGCCAAAATAAGCAGTATCACATGGCAGGACCCAGAAAACGCGGTTTTAATATGGGATTCTGAACCCAATTTTTCTTATAATATATACCGTTCAGACACAAAAGACGGTTCATACACTATGATAGGTTCTTCGTCTTCGGGCTCTTACCGCGACAATACCGCCTATTATCCCAACGTTTATTATTACAAAATTCAGCCTGTCTCTTCAAATGGAACAACCGGTACTATGTCAGACGCAGTTATGTCAGGAACAAACCCTCAAAAGTTAAGCAAAGTAACGGTTCTTATGTATCACAACTTCATTTCGGACGAGGATATAAAAAACGGTGTTGTATTTGAGGAATACTCCCTTAAACCGGCTGATTTTGAGGCTGACCTTCAATATTTCAGGAATAACGGATATACAACCATAACTTCTGCCGACCTTATTAACTATATAAACGGCCAAAAACCCTTGCCGGCTAAAGCCATTATAATATCAATAGACGACGGCACTTTGGGAGTATATGAAAACGCATGGCCTCTGCTTAAAAGATACCGAGCGAAAGCCGATTTTAACGTTATAGGCGAAAATATAGACTCCGCCTGGCAGACAATTTACGATGGCGGAACAAGGGACGGCGAAAGCGCTCCATACTGCCAATGGAACGAGATTGTTAAAATGTGCGAAAGCGGTGAAATAAATATTTGCTCACACACATACGGCCTTCATCACTATAACCGAGACGGCAGAAAAGGAACGGCCCTTATGGAAGGCGAGGATATAAACAGCTTCATAAATATGATTAAAGAGGATTACAGTCTTGCCGTAAGCTGTATAAACGGCTGGACCAACATTATGCCGAAAACAATGGCCTATCCCTACTCAAGAAGAAGTTCTGAAAGCGATAAAGCCATTCTTGAAAATACCGGATATGAAATTTTAATGGCCGGCGACGGGGCAAGGCCCACTTCCTCAAACTATTTTGTTGACGGCGCAAGCCCCGACGGATATTGGAGACTTATTAACCGTCCATGCCGCATGGAGGGCCACCCTGCCAGCGAATATATTAATAACGCTGATGCCAAAGACTCTCAAAATGGAGTGAACACTGTTGAAAACACTTTGCTCCTTACTAATGAAGAGTGTACAGAAATAGCCAAATTTTACAGTCCTTTTGAGGACGTTAGCGGTGAGGCTTGGTACAGCGGCGCCGTATATTACGGCTATGTGAATTCCCTTTTCCCCGGAGCCACATTAACAAATTTCTTTCCTGATTCGGTTGTAAGCCGTTCGGCCGCAGCGGCCACATTATACCAAATTGCCGGTGAACCCAATGTTGCCGATGCAAAAACATTTGATGATGTGCAATTAAACAACCCGTCAATTAACGCTGTAAGCTGGGCAACAGACAACAATATAATACCTCCTGACGAAAGTAATCTTTTCAATCCTGATGAGCCTATTACCCGCGCGGAGTTGGCATTAGCTTTATATCAATACTCCACATTAAAAGGCATTGACATAAAGCCCGTAGGTGCATATAAGGCTTTCAGCGACGAAAGTTCTATATCTTCCAATGCCCTTCAGGCCGTAAGGTGGGCCGTCGAGCGTGGCATATTCAGCGGAGATGACAACGGTAAGTTTCTACCAAACGGCGAGCTTACAAAAGCTCAGTTAGCCGTTATACTTCAAAATTTTATTCAAAAAACTGCTGAATAAGCTAAAATTAAATGGAGCCGATAAGGCTCCATTTTTTTATACCGCTCCTTTTGCCGTAAGCACTTCTTTGCTGTTTTCCGAAATATTGTTGCTGCCGCCAAATAATCTGTCAACAACCTCCTTAATATTTCCTGCCGGTATAACGTCTATGCCATAATCCAAAAGGGATTTAGTAAAGTTTTCCTCAGGAACTATAACACATTTGGCTCCAGCCTCTGAAGCGGCCAAAACCTTCTCATTAACTCCGCCAACAGGAAGAATATCTCCGAATATTGATATTTCTCCGGTGGCAGCCACTGTATTTGATATTTTTTTATTTGTTATTGCCGAATATACGGCGCAGAAAATAGCCACTCCGGCAGACGGCCCGTCAACAGGCATTCCTCCAGGGAAATTAATGTGTATGTCATACTCGCTTGTTTCTATGCCCAAAATATTTTTAATAGCCGTTATGGCGTTATCCACAGAGGCCCTTGCAGTACTTTTACGCTTCATTGTAACATGGCCTCTGTTTATTTCCTCATTCTCAACTATGCCGGCTGTTGTTATATTTCCAAGTCCTTTAACGGCACATGCCTCTATTTTAATAAGCGTTCCAACTCCGTCACCCGAAACGGCGAGCCCGTTCATAGCACCGCACCTTGATACTTCGGAAACTTTGCTTTTAACTATCGGCGAGTATCTGCCGGATTTTATTACCCATTCAACATCAGAGCATGTTATTTTTTTCCGCTTTTCATATCCGGCCAATGATGCCGCCGTTTGCATTATATTAACGGTTTCTCTGCCGTTGTTGGCAAATCCCGCCACAATTTCAAAGGCTCCTCCATCGCACTCCATTCCTGTGCTGAAAGCCGCTCCCTTGGCTATCTTTTTAATGTGCTCTGGTCTTAAGCCGTCAAAAAATATCTCACAGCAGCGGCTCCTGAGGGCCGGCGGTATTTCCGACGGCGACCTTGTTGTTGCCCCTATAAGTCTAAAATCCGCCGGAAGTCCGTTTTTAAATATGTCGTGTATATATTCCGGTATTTGGGTGTTTTCACTGCTGTAATAAGCGCTTGACAAAAATACCTTCCTGTCCTCAAGCACCTTTAAAAGTTTGTTCATTTGTATGGGATTAAGCTCGCCTATTTCGTCTATAAAAAGCACGCCGCCGTGAGCCTTTGTAACAGCCCCTTCTTTAGGCTGAGGTATTCCGGCATTTCCAAAAGCTCCGGCGCCTTGATAAATCGGGTCGTGAACAGAGCCTATAAGTGGGTCCGCGATACTTCTTTCATCAAACCTCAATGTTGTGGCATCTATTTCTATAAATTTAGACTCCGGCCCAAAAGGCGAGTCCGGATTCATTTTAGCTTCCTCAAGAACAAGCCTTGCCGCCGCAGTTTTGCCAACTCCAGCTGGGCCATAAATGAGCACATGCTGCGGGTTTTTTCCGCAGAATACGGCTCTAAGGGCTTTAACTCCTTCCTCCTGTCCGATAACATCGTTCATTGAAGACGGCCGCGTTTTTTCCGAAAGCGGCATAGTTAAAGATATTTTTCTCATATCGCTTATATGTTTTGATTCTTTTTTTGAGTCTATTGTAATATGTGTTTTTGTGTTGCTTTGGCCTTTAACTCCATTAAAAAAATATACGCATGCTATAACCATAAAAATAAGCTGAACTGTCATAAGTACAGCCATAAAAGTCTGCATATTCCGCACCCCTTTCATTTTGTAAGTATTATTTCCATGAAAGGGATTTTTATGTAGTTTGCAGTATAATAATTGAATTTATTTATTCCCGTTAAATTCCATTTTTTCCATACAAAAACGGCACAGCATAAGCCGTGCCGTTTAATTTTTTGTTGCTCCCGCCAGTGTAAAAGCGGATTTTTTTGTTTTAATATACCTGCGGTGATTTTGTTGCCTGTTGCTTTTTGTTGCTTTAGTTCCGCAGCATACATAATTCCGTCAAATTTGTATCATGATATTTTACTTGTATTGTCCGTTTCTTTTTTCAGAGGTATTCTGTTGTCTCTTAAAACATACTCGGCGTCAGCCTTTCCCCTAACGCATTCGGGAGTTATTATGCATTTTTCAATATTAGGGTCGCTTGGCACCTCATACATTATTTTATTTATAAAGCTCTCAACAATGGCTCTTATTCCCCTTGCTCCGGTACCTCTTTCAATAGCCAATCGGGCTATTTCCACAAGTGCCTCTTCCTGAAACTCAAGCTTAACATTGTCAAGGTCAAAAAGATACTCATATTGCTTTGTTATGGCGTTCTTAGGCTCTTTAAGTATCTTTACAAGGTCATTTTCCGTAAGGTTCTCAAGTGACACAACAACCGGAAGCCTTCCCACAAACTCGGCTATAAGGCCGTATTTTATAAGGTCTTGAGGCTGCACGTTTCTAAGCAGCTCATCAGAATTTGTGTCCTTTTTGCTTTTAACCTTAGCGCCAAAGCCTATAACCTTTTCTCCCATACGGTTTTCTATAATCTCCTCAAGGCCGCCGAAGGCTCCTCCGCATATAAACAGAATATTTGTTGTATCAATCTGTATAAGCTCCTGATGCGGGTGTTTTCTTCCTCCTTGAGGCGGAACGGAGGCCACAGTACCCTCAAGTATTTTTAAAAGGGCCTGCTGAACTCCCTCGCCGCTTACGTCGCGGGTAATTGACGGGTTTTCACTTTTTTTGGTTATTTTGTCAATCTCGTCAATATAAACTATTCCTTTTTCGGCCCTTGATATATCATAATCGGCGGCCTGTATAAGCTTAAGTAGTATGTTCTCAACATCCTCGCCCACATATCCGGCTTCGGTAAGAGTTGTAGCGTCAGCTATGGCAAAAGGCACATTAAGAAGTCTTGCCAACGTCTGGGCCAAAAGTGTTTTTCCAACGCCGGTAGGCCCCAATATAAGTATATTGCTTTTTTGCAGCTCTACATTTTCTTTTCTGCGTCTTTCAAAAACCCTTTTGTAGTGGTTGTAAACCGCCACCGACAAAACCCTTTTAGCTCTGTCTTGGCCTATAACATACTCGTCAAGCACAGCTTTTATCTCTTTTGGCTTTGGAAGCTTTCCGCTTGTCATTACAGGCGAGTTTTCCAAATCCTCATTCACCAAGTCAACACAAAGGTCAACGCATTCATCACATATATAAACGTCCGGCCCCGCTATTAATTTTTTAACTTGGTCCTGTGGCTTTCCGCAAAAAGAGCATTTAAGCTGTTTTTTATCGTCTATTTTTGATGCCATTTTTCTCTCTCCTTAAACTGGCTTAGTAATTACGGCATCAATCAAGCCATATTCCTTAGCTTCCTGAGCCGACATAAAGTTATCACGCTCGGTATCCCTTTCTATTTCCTCGTATGTTCTTCCCGTGTTTGAAGCGAGTATCTCGTTAAGTTTTTTACGGGTTTTAAGTATGTTTTCTGCCACAATTTTAATTTCGGTTGCTTGGCCTCTCGCCCCGCCTGAAGGCTGGTGTATCATAATCTCGGAATTTGGAAGGGCAAATCTTTTACCCTTGGCTCCTCCCGCAAGAAGGAAAGCGCCCATGCTGGCTGCCATACCTATACATATTGTAGAAACATCTGGTTTTATATACTGCATCGTGTCATAAATGGCCATTCCGGCTGTAATTACACCGCCGGGGCTATTTATGTAAAGATTTATGTCTTTGTCAGGGTCTTCTGCGGCAAGGAAAAGAAGCTGAGCCACAACAAGGCTTGCAGTTGTGTCGTTTACCTCCTCACCCAAGAATATAATCCTGTCCTTAAGCAGTCTGGAAAAAATGTCATAAGAACGCTCTCCCCTGCTGCTTTGCTCAATAACATACGGTACAAGGCTCATTTTAAATTCCTCCTAACATTAGAGGACAATTATTTTTTCTCGGCTTCAACCTCAACGGCAGAATCTGCAAGCATATCCGCTGCCTTCTGAACGATGATGTCTCCCTCAACATTTTTTCTGTCCTCATCTTTAAATATCTCAAGGGCTTTTTCTTTGCTTACGCCATAGCTTTCAGCTATCTTGCCAATCTGCTCGTCAACTTCCTCTTTTGTGGCCGAAATATTCTCGGCTGCGGCAACGGCCTCAAGAACAAGTCTTGCTTTAACGCTTCTTTCTGCTGAGTCGCGGAATGTGCTTCTAAGGCTGTCAACGCTTGTTCCAAGATACTGGCAGTAAGCCTCAATTGAAAGTCCTTGTGCCTGAATATTGTTTCTAAAATCGTTAATCATTTGGTCAATCTTGTTTTCATACATAACTTCGGGAATATCCATCTCAGCGTTGTCAACAGCGGCGTCAACGGCTCTTTCCCTTTTAATCTGCTTAGCGTTTGTTTCGGCAGTCTCTTTAAGTTTTGCCTCAATGCTGGCTTTATATTCATCAAGAGTGTCAAATTCCGAAACATCCTGAGCAAACTCATCGTTAAGCTCTGGAAGCTCTTTATAGTTAATTCCCTTAACCTCAACAGCAAAAACGGCTGCTTTTCCAGCAAGGTCAGCTGAGTGATAGTTTTCAGGGAAAGTAACGTTTACATCAAACTTATCCCCTATATTGTGGCCAACAATCTGGTCCTCAAATGTGTCAATAAATGTGTGCGAGCCAATAGTAAGGTCATAGCTGTCGCTCTGGCCGCCCTCAAAGTGATTTCCGTCAACTGCTCCGTCGTAGCTGATATTTACAATGTCACCTTCTTTAACAGCCCTGTCCTCAACGGCTACAAGCCTTGAGTTCTGCTCCTGAACCCTCTTAAGCTCAGCATCAACGGCATCGGCGCTTATATCTGAATCAACTTTCTCTATTTCAAGACCTTTATACTGTCCAAGCTTAACTTCAGGTTTTACTGTAACCTCTACCTCAAACTTAATTCCAATGTCTTTGCCTATTTCAGTTATGTTAATTGTAGGTTTTGAAACAACATCAAGGTCAAGCTCTTTAACGGCAATGTCGTACTCTGTGCTAAGAACATAGTTGGCTGCGTCATCATAAAATACAGCTGGGCCATACTCAGCCTCAATAAGCTTTCTTGGCGCCTTGCCTTTCCTAAATCCCGGAAGCGTTATTCTGTTTTTATTTCTTTTATAAGCATAAGCCATGCCTTCCTCAAGCTTTTCAGGGCCTACCTCAAAAGTAAATTTAACGGTATTATTTTCTTTGCTTTCCAGTTTCGTGTTCATATAAAAAATCCTCCTTAGTGAATAACTTTCCCAAAATTCCCAAAAATCGGGATTTTGCGCCAAAAAACCATAAGATTTCCGGCTGCATAGCTAAATTGCATTATAACATATCACATATATAAAATCCAGAAAAAAATACCTTACTTTACAATATTTCAATAACAGTGTCATCTATACGGGCGTCTGTGTTTTTTTCAATAAAATTTATTACATTATCTATAATGCTGTTGGCGTGGCTAACCTCATTTGTTACACAGGCAAAGCCTATAACTATAGATTTATGAATATCTTGATTATCCACCTCGGCTACGGAAACATTAAACTTGTGCCGTACCTTTTCAACAATACTTTTAACAACCATTCGCTTTTCTTTTAAAGAAAATACCCAGTCAGCCGTAAGATAAACCACACATGTTCCTATTATCATAAGCTACCACCATTTATATTTTTTATTCCCGCTCAAGGATGGTCAAAACAATTTCCGGACGGTTAAAAATCCTTAAAGGGAACACACTGTTGCCAAGTCCTCTGCTTATTATCATTGTTGTTCCGCCATTCTTATGAACTCCGGAGGTAAGCTTTGGCAAAATTCCTTGGTCTGGAGAAAACAGGCCTTGAGAAAAAATTCTAATCTGTCCTCCATGGGCATGGCCGCAGAAAGCGGCGTCAGCTCCGCTTAAGCAATACTCACTAAAAAGCTCCGGCCTGTGGCAAAGCACAATATTGAAAGCTTTTTTGTCCATTATAATCTGGCCTTTTAAAAAATCTCCAATGTTGTTAAGTTTTTTCATATAAGGGTCTGTAAGACCTATAAGCCTTATCTTTCTTTCCTCGTCAAAATATACAGACCGATTGTTTAAAACCACAGCTCCCATATTTTCAATGTCACCGCTCAATTTTTCATAGCCGCCAACAACACCCTCATGATTTCCGCACACATAATATGTTGGGCAAAAGCCGGATATTCGCTTTACAAAATTTAAAGCTGAATATATATCGGTTCTATGGCAGTCTATAAGGTCGCCTGTTATAACTATAATATCAGGTTTAAGTGATTTTATTTTATTTATAAGCCTTTTATTTCGTGGGCCAAATTTAGCGTCCTGAAGGTCGGATATTTGAACTATTTTAAGTCCATTCAATTTATTTGGTATTTTGCCGCTTTTAACCGTATATTTTGAAACCGTAAGACTTTTGTTCTCAAACATAAAAAAACCACAAAACGCCACCGCCAAAGCAGCGCTTTTAGCAAAATTAAATCTCATATCATCATTCCATTCAGATAAATAGCTTTTTTATTTTTGTTTTTTAAAATTATAGCACACAATATCCATAAATAACATTTATATATTATTAAATTATGCGCCGTTTATTATGTGACTTTAATTCAAAATAAAACTGCAAATATAAAAGGCGGCATAAAAGCCGCCTAAAATAATTCCGTATTTCACTGAGCTGATTTTACTTCCTCAACAAGCTGATTAAATACGTCCTCGCCCATGTTTGTGTCAAATGATGTAAGACTGTAAATAAGTCCGCCATCTTCCCAGCATATGGTCTCATATGTTTGCTCTGTTTTCTCGTCAACAGTTCCAAAGCTTACCTGATATCCTAACTCCTCATAATTTTCAATTTCATCGTCAATGGCTATATTTGTTTCATCATTGCCCGGGAATATAACCATTTTGTCATTTGAATATCCGTAAACGCTGCTTTCAACGTCCTCACCGTTTACGACTTCCCTCACTCCAAGGCTGAGAGTTTCTCCAGAACCGTTTTTATAAGTGATATTAGCATTTTTACCTTCTCCAATAACTCCTCCGTTGGCGTCATAGGCCTCTGTTTTGCCTGTTCCGGCTGAGTCAAATTTGAAGCCGTTTGAAAACTGCTCGGGGCACTTAAAGTCTACTCCCAAATCCTCCTTAACTTTATCCATATCAGAATATGAAACACCGGAAAGTACTTGGGTTGTAGTCGTCCACGACGCTATATTCCCAACGGCATAACATGTAACCGAAAAGGCGCATAAAACAGCGCATACAGCTAAAACTTTGAATTTAAAACTTTTCATCATACTTTTTTCCTCCCTGTCATTAATCATATTTCTAACTCTCATGTCGTTTTTTATGTTTTCAAGCATATCCCCATTTGGCTCGCCAACGCTTTCGGAAGCGGCTGTAAGGGCTTTTTTTAATTTATCATCAAAATAATCACGTTTCATTTATAATCAGACCGCCTTTCCCGTTTGATTTTTCAATATAGCTTTTAATCTTTTTCCTTGCAAGAAAAAGCTGAGATTTAACCGTGCTTTCAAAGCTTCCCGTTATTTCCGCTATTTCTTTAACTGAAATATCGTTAAAATAATGCAGAACAACAACGGTTCTTTGTTTTTTGTTCAAAGAGTTTACAGCTTCATAAAGAAGTCTGAAATCGGCTGTGCTGTCATTGCTGTAAAGGCTGTTTTCCTCGGCTTTTTCAAATATCTCCTCAACCGGTACAATAGCGCTGTCCTTTTTGCTCAGTTCCCAAGCGGTTCTAACAAGTATTTTTAAAAACCATGAGCGGAACATAAGCGGATTTTTAAGTTTCGCTATGTTTGTATAGCACCTTATAAAAGCCTCCTGAGCTATGTCAAAGCTTAAATCATTATTTTTTGTTATAAGAAAAGCCGTGCGCACAGCCTGATTTTTGTATTTTTCATAAAGCTCATCAAAGGCTGAAGTATCGCCGTTTTTAAGCCTTATAACCAATTCATGGTCGTTCATTTTTTCTGCTCCTTTCCGACGCGTCTATATATAAGAGCGAAATAAGAGGGAAAAGGTTTAAAAAAACAAAAAATTTTGCAAATTTATTTTAAGTCCTAATTATTTAATACATTTTCTGTTTTAAGCATACAACAAAAAATCCCCTTAACATAGGTTAAAGGGATTTAACTGGATGGGGAAGGATTCGAACCTTCGAAGCAAAATTGCAGCGGATTTACAGTCCGACCCCATTGGCCACTCGGGAACCCATCCGTAAAATATAAAAGCCTCTGCTTAGTCAGAGGCAAAGCGCGAAACGGGATTCGAACCCGCGGCCCTCGCCTTGGCAAGGCGATGCTCTACCACTGAGCCATTCGCGCGTGTTAAATAAAAATATGCCCAGACTCGGAATCGAACCAAGGACACGAGGATTTTCAGTCCTCTGCTCTACCAACTGAGCTATCTGGGCATATATATTAGGAACGTGCCCGAGACCGGAATCGAACCGGTACGAGTGTTGCCTCGCAGGATTTTAAGTCCTGTGCGTCTGCCAGTTCCGCCACTCGGGCAAAATGCCATATCAACATTCGCACAAAACCAACTCTCAAGTCCTGTGTTTTAATTGACTGCCTATTTATAATAGCAAAAACAGTGTCCGTTGTCAACATTAAATTTAACATACAATTACACCAATGGCAATAAAATTAATTTTTAACCACACAGCCCAGATAAATTGTCAAGTATTATAAATTTAAATAATCTGCATTTATTTTTTCTCTCAATATCTTAATTTATTCATTGTCGGCACGCATATGCAGAAATTAAAATTATTATATTAAAATTTATTTGCAATTATACAAAATAAAACCCTTTTGTTTCATTCAAAAGGGTCATCGTTACATATATTTATTAAATTATTCAAAATAAAACTTTATTACTTTTCAGCAGAACTATCATCAGTATAGTTAAGTAATTTTTTTATATTTTCGGCTGTTTCTATATTTTTCTTTGCTATACTTTCAATTTTGTCTCTATCGCCAGCCGAGAGCCCATTAGCGATACTCTCAATAGCCTCAGCCACTGAAATCAGCATTTCTCCATCTGGAACGCCTCTTTTCAAAAATTTCGGGCGATAAAGGCCATACGTAAATCTTTTTATTTTTGACGCGTTCTCCATAAGAACACTTTTTGTTTCTTTATATTCTTCCGATGCCTCGTCATAGTTTGGATTGACAAATTCTGGACTCTTATAAAACCTCTCGGCATATTTTAAATTATAAATAGTTCGTCCTCTAAGATTTTTATACTCCATAGGAAGCTTAAAAAAGGCTCCCAAACAAAGCAATATTATAGCGCTTATTGCCGCGCCTAAAATAGAGTAAAAATTATTGGTTGTCATTTCTAAAATAATAAAACCATTTTCCATTATCAGACACCCCCTGGTAAATAAAAAAACCGGCTGTTTTAAAACAACCGGTTTATACTGGATGGGGAAGGATTCGAACCTTCGAAGCAAAATTGCAGCGGATTTACAGTCCGACCCCATTGGCCACTCGGGAACCCATCCATAATAAACGCGCCGTTAAACGCTGAAAAAAGAATAACGTATTTTTCCAATCCCTATTTCTCCATAGAAAGGAGGTGATCCAGCCGCACCTTCCGATACGGCTACCTTGTTACGACTTCACCCCAGTCACCGGCTTCACCTTC
>CAJFUS010000247.1 GCA_904420235.1 Candidatus Neoanaerotignum tabaqchaliae | reverse complement strand
ATACGTTCCCATTCTGAATCACTGAGTTCATATCGTTTTGCCATGTCTATCATCTCCTATCTGCTATAACTATAACATATGATAGACATTTGTGCACTTTTGACTTTTCAGATACGTCCTAATATTTCCTTCGAATTTTGTTTTTTTAAAACTCTTTTGCCATCTCCAGTAATTGCTGAAACCGGACACACCAGTACGCATAAATGACATCCCACACATTTATTCGGAATCAGTACAGGCTTTCGCGTTTCGCTGTTAAAATTCAATGCCTGATGCCCGCCATCACTACATGAAATATAGCATCTTCCACAGCCAACACAGGTTTCTCTATGAAATTTGGGATATACAATCGTATCTCTTTCAATTTGATCATTTTCAACTATTTTTTCCGCAGCAATACCAACCAATTGGCTAATAGAAGATATATTTTTTTGTGCCATATAAATTTTGGTACCCATAATCAAATCATCAATAATTCTATAGCCATAAAGCATGACAGCTGTGGTAACCTGTAAACTTCCGCATCCAAGCAATATAAATTCCAGTCCATCTTTCCAGTTTTCAATTCCGCCCATGCCGCTGATATGATAATTTTTTATTTCTGCATCTTTATACATATCTAAAATAAATCTTAATGCAACTGGTTTGACAGCAGCGCCTGAATATCCTCCAACCATAGAAAGACCATTTACAGAAGGCGCTGTAGTATAGGTATCTATATCAACATTTGTAATGCTTTTTATGGTATTGATCGCTGCAATTCCATCAGCGCCTCCTTCTATAGCCGCTTTCGCTACAGGACGCATATCTGCAATATTGGGAGTCATTTTGGCTAATATCGGAAGATTGGTTCCTTTGCGCACAGCTTTTACATAACGCTTTACAGCTTCTGGATCTTGTCCAACATCTACTCCTGTATTTTTCGCTTCCATGTTGGGACAGGAAAAGTTGCATTCCACAATATCCACACCGGCTTCCGTAACAGCTTTTGCCAAGTATGTCCATTCTGCTTCAGTTCTGCCCATGATAGAAGCCAATAAGACTTTTGATGGGTAGTCTTTCTTTAATTTTCGAAAAAAGTCTAAATTTTCTTCGAATGAATGGTCAGAAAGCTGTTCTATATTTTTAAACCCATATATGGAACCGTCCACATTTTTTACCGTAGAAAATCTTGGAGAGGCTTCCCTGATATCCATAAGGCATATTGTTTTAAAAGCGGCTCCAGCCCAGCCCATTTCAAAGGCACGGGCTGTCATTTCATAATTGCTTGCAACCACTGATGAGGAAAGCAAAAATGGATTTTCAAGTTTTACGCCGCAAATTTCACAGCTTAAATCTATATTTTTATATTGAATATTGTCTGTATATTTTATGTCTTTTCTGCACTGGCTGATTATGTTTTTAATCGGCACTCCTGTCGGACAGACATTTTGGCATTTGCCTTCACAGTCTACACATAAATCTTGTTTTGGCAGCATGGCATATGCGCCAACTTGATTATTGAAACGAAGTGCACGTATGATTCTTGCAGTATCTATACTTTCACATGCTTTGCCGCAAACAGCATCATAACATAAAATACATTTGTTTATATCAGTTAATTTCATGAAAGGCTCCTTTTCTATTGAAAATATGAAGTGATATTAATTTATGGTTCAATGATGTTAAAACTAGAAGCTGAGCTTACATCAAATTCATTTAAATTTTCCATGATTAAGGAAAGTATTTGCATATCTCCCGTTATTTCAGAATTTTGTTTAAATAAATCTTCTTGATTTTGTATCATGTATAAAAGAACAGGTCTTTTTGTTGTGATGGAAAGCCGCGCGTCTTCATCCGTGTAATTTTCAAATTTTAATACAGCACCATATTTGAAACGCAGGTTATAATTTTCCTGAGTGTCTGTCAAATATATATTTACACTGAAATCATAAGAAGATATTGCATTTTTGTCTATTAATATACTCATATAATCAAATATATTGGAAGCTGTCATATTCAGCAGCATATCTCCATTTTTTGATGTCTTGCTTTTGATTACAGCCATATTTCCGTTACGGAGTTCCAGTGCCGCTGACAAATAGGCGTTTCTCCAGGTACCGGATTCTGCCTCATATCCAAGCTGCTCCAAAGCATCTGCACAAAGAAGACGCGCCGCTTCATTATTAGGCTGCGCAAAAACGATTGTATTTGTAACTTCCGCAACCCATTGATATTCACCAGCTTCAAAATCTGATTTCGCCTTGCGCAGTACATCATCAACACTTCCTAATTCCATATACTCAACCCATTTTTCTGCACTTTCAGCAGGTGAAAGCGGATTGAGATTTACTGGGTTTGCGTCATACCATCCCATATATTTTTGATATACCGCTTTTGCATTATGTGCCACAGTACCATAATATTGGCGTGTATACCAATTTTCCGCAAGTTTTTCTGGAAGCTTAATCATATTGGATATTTCATCTGATGTATAGCCTTGATTAATATATGTAAGCGTCTGGTCGTTTATAAATTGGTAAACGGCAGCAGTATTGATCAGATAATCATGAATAACTTCATTGCCCCAATGCGGCCAGTTATGCGACTGGAAAGTAACTTCTGCCATATCACCATAACGAGTAACCGCTTCACAAATATATTTTGCCCATGCGGCTCCATCACGAACTTCTGCTCCGCGGAGAGTGTAGAGATTATGCAGTGTTGATGTACAGTTTTCCGCTACCCAAAGCGCATTCTTTTCTGGGAACCATATATTCATTTCCGCCGGTGCCTCCGTTCCTGGAGTAAGCTGAAATTCCATTTTCACTCCGTCAATGGTATATTTTTCTCCCGTTGTTGTAATTTCAAATGTAGGGCTTATATATGAAACAGTTCCTGTTGACTGCCCCATTCCGATGCCCATAGCAAGACGTCCTGTTTCAGAAGAATCTAAATATACACCATATTGATAGTTAGCACGTCTGCCCATCGCTCTTCCAGCATATACGTTTTCATTGATTGCACTTTCTTCAAATCCCTGAGGCACAACAATAGGAATTTTTCCACTGGCAAGCTGTTCTTCCAAAGAAAGAGAGGCATCAGCCGCTTCTTCAGATGACATAACTCCTTTTATTCCGCCAAAATGGTCTACGTGCGGATGAGAGATAATCACGGCCGAAACAGGTTTCTTCCCTAAATTCTTTTCCACAAGCTCCATAGCTGCCTCTGTGCATTCAATACTCATTAAAGGATCAAAAACAATCCAGCCTGTACTGCCTTCAATAAGTGTCAGATTGGCCATATCATAACCTCTTACCTGATAAATGCCATCTGTAACTTCAAAAAGACCATAAACATGGTTATTTTTGGAATTTTCCCATAAACTTGGATTGGCAGTATCCGGCGCTTTTTCTGTGCCGTTTAAAAATCCATATGCTGTTTGGTTCCATATTACATTACCTTCTTTGTCTTTCAGTATTAGCGTTTCCGGTGCATCCATAAGTCCCCGTACAGCAAAATCAGATTCCTGCTTATTGTCAAAATCCAGCATATCATAATATGCTGAATTGATTTCAGCTGTCCGCTGCGCAGCACCTTTGACTTCTTTTGTTAAACCAAGTTCATCCAACAAATCGTTGCTGTTTTCGGCCGCAAATGCCACGCTGCCGCAAACAGACTGAATCAAAAATACTGATGCCAAAAAAGTGCATAATGTTCTTTTCATAAAATCTCCCTTCTTATCATACAAACGATTTTATTTTACCACATTCTCACAAAAGCTTTTCAGCATTTGTGCCACCTGAGCTCTTGTGGCGTCCATCTGAGGTTCCAGTATTGTTGCGGTTACACTGTTGATGACTTTCTTGGCATTTGCCCACGCCATCGCTTCTACCGCATAGTCACTGATGCTTACCGCATCCGCATAACCCACCAAATCCGCTTTTTCCGCTGTATCATATTCTTTCAGAAGGGCATATCTGTAAAGCATTGTTGCCATCTGTTCTCTGGTCACTTCTGTGTTCGGGTTAGTTCCGTCAGAAATGCCATTTTCCATTGCCCACTGCTGACCTGCAGCATACCAAATTTTGCCTGTGGTATTGATTCCGTCCAGTCTTGCCAATACCGTCCATACCATGGCTCTTGTCATAGGCGCATCGGGACTGAAAACAGCATCTCCTGTGCCTGCAAAAAGTTCACGGCTGGAAACAAACTGCACTGCCTCATAGCCCCAATAGCCTTCGGGCACATCATCAAATTCCTTGCCATTTTCCACCACTTTAACAGTATCACCGTCAGTCAATTTGACCAAAATGCCATGTTCTGTGGAAACGGTTGTTTTAATGATCGTTTCTGTACCATTTTCATCCACCAAAACAGCCACTGTACCCGCTGTCACATCTTCCACAGGAATTTCTACAGCCACTTCTGTATTCTCCGGCAGAGAAACAGTCACAACGGGTGCCTTTTCTTTGTCATCTGTCAATGACAATTCAGGCATAGGTAGAGAAATGGATTCCTTTTCTTCCGCTGCTTTCAAAATTGCTTCTTCTGTTAATGTAACCTCCGATTTTGTATTACCATCCGCATCTGCAACTGTTACAGAATAAGTTCCATTTACATTGTCGTATGTCGTAGTTGTGGTTCCATCTGACTTTTCCATAGTTTCTTTCTTGTTCCCATCTTTATCCGTTTTGGTTGTTGTTACGGTACCGTTAGGTTCTTCTTTTGTTTCTGTTTTACTGCCGTCAGGTTTTTCCACTGTTGTGGTAACGGTTTCATCTTTTGCTGTATCCACTGTAGTCTTTGTCCCGTCAGGCTCTGTGGTCACTTCTGTTTTGCTGCCGTCAGGTCTGGTAGTCGTTTCCACTTTGGTACCGTCATCCTTCACAGTTGTTTCCACTTTAGTGCCATCGGGCTTTGTTTCTGTTGTTGTAGTTGAGCCATCCGGATTGGTAGTCTCTGTTGTTGTGCTTCCACTGGAAGAACTACCGCCAGAAGAACTGCTACCGGAAGATTTCTTCTGTACGGTAATGGTACAGGTATCCTGCATATTCCCTGCACTTGCAGTGATAACAGCCGTACCGACAGTTTTTGCCGTTACAACGCCATTCTCTACAGAGGCAATTTCTGGTTTGTCACTGCTCCATGTACAGTCGTTTACCGGTGCCGTTCCTGTTACGGCATTTCCGGTAATGGTACCATAAGTCACATAATCTGCGAATGACTGTGTGTTTCCTGTTTTTAATGTCAGGCTGTCAGGAAGATTCATATTTGTTACTTTGTTTGTAATGGTGCCGCCATTAGAGATGGTACCATCATTTTTGATTCCGCCAATATTCTCAATGGCGCCACTGTTGGTAAGGGTTTTGCCGGCAGCAACTGTCAGAGAAGTATTGGCAGGAATGGTAAGGCGCATATCTGCTGTCATTTCCACATCATCCAGTATAGAGGGATTGCCAATGACAGTGCCTACATTATCCTGGAAACTGACCATATTTTCCCAGGTTGTATAAGAAGGAGAATCATCAACTTTTCCACCAAAGCTTTCTACCCAGCTGTCTTTGATCGATAAACGACCATATTCATAAATAGAATATTCTCCTTCAGAATCTACTTTTATAGCACTACTTTTAATCATAAAATTATTACCAGAATAGATTGCCGTATCACTCATGGTACTTGTAGAAGTTACGGTACTATCCTCAATGGTAACACCGGCTACACCCCAAATAGCATCATTTCCGCCTTCTGCTGTCACTTCAGCGTGATTTTGAATCAAAATCTCACCATCTGTATAAATTGCAGGATACCAAGCTGTTGTCGTTGCATTCAGTATTCCGCCATCAACTTCCAGATCTCCACGGGCATAGATGGTGTTATTGCCATCGGCATTTACTGTAACATCAGCATTCGCCAGATAAATATCTGCACTTACACAAATCGGCAGATTGCTGCTGGTAATTTCAGATTTACCACCAGTAATCATTAAATTTTTCGTTGTATTGATGGACGAATCAGTAGTATCCGTTATTGTAATATCAGAATTTTCAAATTGAATATCGCCATAAGTATAAATCCCAATATATCCGCCATTGATATCCAATGTACTGTCTTCTACATGAATATCAACGCTTGTTCCCTGATTCCCGTTAATTCCGTAGCCTCCCTCGGAAGTTAAAGATACATTGGATTGCTTGATATTTAGTTTTCCTTGCACATCAATATTGAACTTCCCAGAAATTGTACTTGTACAAATCAGTGTTGTATTTTCGATATTGATAACATTTGAAGCTGTAATATTATGACCTTTTCCGATGAGTGTCAGTGTTCCTTCGCCAGTGATTGTCATCTCGTTGCAGATAGCAAGAAGTGCCTGCATATTATTTGCCATGTTAATGGTGTTATCACCTACAAGTTTAATTGTAAATCCGTCAAAATTTTGATCACTATTTTGATATTTGATACCATTTTTGCCAGACTCTGTGCAGCTAATAGTAGCATTGTCCAATGTTAATGTATTGGTTTCTGGGTCGAATGCCACTGTACCTTCGCCACAAGTCATTGTATAGTCGTTTTCATCCGTCAAAGCAACGCCCATAATTTCAGGTGCAACAATATTTCCCCTGGCTTCTGATATTTTCAAACCATTAGAAAATGTTTCTGCAACTTCCAAACACAGTTCTGTTTCATCAAATACCGTTTCATCCTCACCACTGACCGCCTTCACTGTAAGGACAAAACTTCCCTCTTCCTCCGGTGTACCACTGATTTCACCAGTTTCTTCGTTCAGTGCCAAACCAGCAGGCAAACTGCCATCTACGATTTCCCAGCTGGAAACTGCACCTTCTTCCACGGAAAGCATTTCGCTGTATGCCTGTCCCACTTGCCCACCAGCCAGTTGGATGTTCCCAATGGCAAACTTTGGAGAATCCACACTCGTTCCAACGCCATCAATCTCATTGATTTGTGCTTCCACATTTTCCTCTGCGTACACAGGCATAGAAGACATGGTAAACAACATCGCTGTTGACAGAACAGCAGTCACCATCTGTTTTCCTTTTCTTTTCATTGTTTTGATACCTCTCT
>CAJFUS010000246.1 GCA_904420235.1 Candidatus Neoanaerotignum tabaqchaliae | reverse complement strand
CGGTATTATCCGTTAAAATAAAAGCGCTGTAAGGCGCAAAATGGTCTTATATTTATTTTTATAAGTAAACGGCCTGAAATTATACTATTTATAGACAGGAGGGGTTGATATGAACAAATGGAGTTACAAAGAAAAATTCGTTCAGATGAACAAAGAAGCCAAAGTGACATGGATTTTAACAGCTATTGTTATAATATTCTGGTGGATAGCTGGCTTTGGGGTTTACAAAATATGTGGGCCTGAATGGACTATTATAGGAATGCCGGCATGGTTTGTTTTAAGCTGTTTCGGTTCTTGGTTCCTATCAATTGCTGTTATGGTATACCTTGTTAAATTTGTGTGCAAGGATTTTGACCTTGACGATGAAGAAGAAATTACGTCCACTGTTGAAATTAAGAAAGGGGAGGATGTAAGATGAGCAGTACTATCCAAATGCTTGCACCGGTTATTATTTTCTTTGTTATTCTTTTGGCTATGGGCTTTTATGTTCAGAAAAAATCGGCTGATGCCAGAGCCGAGAACTACTCAAAAGATTACTTCATAGGCGGAAGAAGTCTTGGCGGCTTTGTTCTTGCTATGACCCTTGTTGCTACATACGGTTCTGTAAGCTCATTCCTCTCAGGCCCAGGCGTTGCTTGGGAAAAAGGCTTTGGCTGGGTTTACTATGCCTCAACACAGGTTGTTGCAGCTTATCTTGTTCTTGCTGTTTTTGGCAAAAAAATGGCCGTTGTAGGAAGAAAAACCGACTCTGTTACGGTTGTTGACCTTATAAGAAGCAGATACAACTCGGATATTATAGCCACAATATCGGCCATTGCCATAATAGTGTTCTTCACAACACAGATGATAGGACAGTTTATAGGCGGCGCTCAGATTTTCTCGGCTGTAACGGGACTTAGCTATGTAGCCGGACTTTTAATATTTGCTCTTGTAGTTGTTCTTTACACAACAGTAGGTGGATTTATGGCTGTTGCAATAACGGATACAGCCTGTGCCATAATGATGCTTGTAGGTATGTTCTGCCTTGTTTTTGCCATTGTTTCTAAAGCTGGTGGAATTGAAAATATAATGGTTACCATAAATGAAGCCTCTGCTCAGGCAAGGGCAACGGGAGTTGGCTATGATATGCTTGACCCTACGGCCAGTGGCTCAATTCCGGTTCAGTTATTTATAACTCAATGGATGCTCTGCGGTGTGTGTACAGTAGGTCTTCCTCAAACAAGTGTAAGATGCCTTGCTTATAAAGACACAAAATCAGTTCACAGAGCCATAATTTATGGAACAATAGTATGCGGCGCTATGATGGTTGGAATGCACCTTATAGGCGTTCTTGCAAGAGGCGTTCTTACATCTCTTCCAGAGGGAGCTTCAACGGATACGGTTATACCTACGGTTATGGTGCAGTATATGCATCCAGTTCTTGCTGGAATTACAATTATAGGACCTTTGGCCGCTACAATGTCAACGGTTTCATCGCTTCTTATATCAGGCTCATCTGCTATTATAAAAGACCTTTACCTTCATCATAAAGAAGTTAAAAAAGAAGCAGTTGACCAAAAATTTGTTGGAAAAATATCTGTTGCCGTAACATTTTTAATGGGTATAGTTGCCATTATTCTTTCAATTAATCCGCCTGACATTATTGTTTGGATTAATATGTTCGCCTTCGGAGGACTTCAAACGGCTTTCTTCTGGATTTTCCTTTTTGGACTTTTCTGGAAAAAGGCAAACAAAACAGGAGCTCTTTGGTGTGTAGTTGGCGGTATGGTTGCCTACTGCGGAGTTTACATACTTGATATACAAATAAGCTCATTCCACAACATTATAGTTGGTATAGTTGTAGGTCTTATATGTTTCCTTATAGGAAACTCTATGGGCAAACCTACGGAAGAAAAAACAGCAAGAATTTTCTTCCCAGAAAAATTTAACGATTAAAATTAATTAGAGCAAAAATATAACGCCGGTTTAACAGCCGGCGTTTTTGTAATATAAAAATATTTTTCTATGCCTTTATAAATTAATATTACAAAAAAGGCCTAACTTTGTAAAAATGAAAGCAGCATAGTATATCTTATTATAGGAACATTTGAACAACTATTTGAAGAAATAAATAAGTTGAATTCCATGAGTGTGATAGATTATGAGAAATAATATAGCGGCTAACTTCTGCCGATATTGAAAAAGGCATGTTTGAATAATAATGATGTGAAATGTTTTTTGAAAGGAGAGTTTTATGAAAAAGGCATTGTTTACAGCTGTTATATTCAGTATTATATTGTGCCAAACTGCTTGGGCAAAAGTTGGGAATATAGTAGGCTATGTTTATGAAACGGACATTTGTACGGATTTTTGCGGAACTAAGATAAACTCATACAATATAGGAGGGGAAACTGTTATTGCCTGCGAGGATTTAGGATATTTAGGATTTAATATCAACTGGGACGCACAAAACAGGGTTTTGTATATTAAAGACCAATATAATAATCCTATGGGACAGGAATATAATAGGGATATGAGCATTTTTATGCTTCCTGAAGATTATTATTTAAGGCCGGCTCAGAAGCATATATATGAGACTGATATAAAGACCTATCTTAATGGACGTTTGATAAACAGCTACAATCTTAATGGTCAAACAGCAATAGTTTGTGAGGACATGAGAGATTATGGGTATCAGGTTATATGGGACGAAAAAGAAAGAACTCTGTCAATCAGCGGAAACGGCGAACTTGAGCGTATATCTTCTGATATAGGTGATGTTGTTATTATGGAGCGGCTTAATGAGTATATAGCTGCCAACACACAGCAAGGAACTTTCAAGGTTGGTGAGAAAGCTGTAAAAGGAATATATGCCTATGACTATAACACTTTTTATATATCGCTTTTTGATTTACTTGATATAATGGGAGCTCAATGGACTTTTGACGGCATGGGAATATATATATCTTATGAAACAAAAATTAATTTGCCTAAGGAAATGGATTTGGTGTATAACAGCGAACCAAATGAGAAGAACATAATGAAAGTATATCTTGATATTTATATAAATGGCCAAAAGGTAGATGTTGTATACCTTAGAGGTGGCTCGCTGCTTACAAACGGACATACATACGAGAGCGATGCCGCCGTATATCTTTATAATTCAATAATATACATACCTGTTTATACAGCCGAAAAGATAATAAACTCTTAAAACAAAAATGAGCTCCGCTTAATTAGATTAGTATAATTTTACGGAGCTTTATATTTTTGCTATAGTTTAAGAAATTTTAATTATACATTCGATATTGTTTCAAAAATGTGTTATATAGGATTGAGAAAAAGGTATATAAAAAGATTTTAAAAACTAATCATGTGGTGTTGAAGCAGTTTATAAAATAAAAGACTTCGTGATTTAAAAATGATTATACATTTAATTTTATGTTGATTAAAATTAGACTGCTTAGTGCATATTAAAATAATTTTCCATCATCATAATCCATAAAGCTCGGATATTTTTATGGCCAACGAAAAGAGTACTTTTCCATCAAGAGTGATTGGATTTATACCTGTTATCTCGTTTATTTTACGCATCTTGTTGTTTATGGTGTTTCTGTGAACAAAAAGCTCATTGGCAACTTTTTTAACATTGCCATCATAATTTATATATGTTTTTATACATTTGGAAAGGTCCATATTGTTTTCGCTGTCATATCTTTTCAAAGTGGCTATTGCCCTGTCAAAAATTTTTTTTGCGGTATCAAAGTTAATCGACTCTATTATTATTTTATACAATTCCATGTCATCATAATATGTTATGTAGCTGTTGTTGCTTACGGCTGCATTAAGCAAGATAGAAACGTTGTTAAAATTAACAGAAAGATTATAGATATTATCGTTTAAGTGACCGACGCATATATATACTTTATGGTTAAGATATTTTATAAGAAGCTCTTCCATAAGGGTTTTTATAATTTTATCAATTTCTTTTTTCCCCATATCAATAAACACAAATACTATAACTCCATTATATGAAAAAGCCACATATTTAGCCGAAATTTCTCCGGTTACTCTGTCACAGCATACTTTAACTCTTTTAATAAAATTTTCGTAATCTTTATCTATAATTAAGTTTTTAACCTTTAAAATAGCCGGACAGTATGAACTTTTATTGCTAAAACCATATTCAGTTAACTTATTCATTTGTTCATTAATATTTTTTGTATCCAAAAGTATGGTTTTCATAATTTCTGCGGTATTTATGTTTTCTGTTTCATTTTTCATTAGTATAAATGATATTTCTTTGGATACATCGCTCATAAGCACATCCCAAGGTATTGTGTAAAGTGGAAGGTCAATTTTGTTGCAATAATCTATGACGCTATTAGGAACCTCTTTTATATATTTACCAACATTTATTATAAGAGCCCTTGCCTTTGATTTGTGAAGATTTACAACAAAAGATAAGATACAACTTTCATTGGTGTTGTTAAGGCATGACGTTATTACTATTTCATTTATATTTTTAAATTTCTCAGTATTGTAATCTTCTACGATGCTTACCCAGTGTATATCGGTTTTTTTTATTCCACCTTTTCCAGCAATAAGCCGTATCCTCCACAAAGGCGAAAGACTATCCATAATGTCACAAACGCTTATAGGCATTTTATCACCTGCCTTGTTAATATTTAATATAATAATACAATTATATAATAATTTATTATAACATATAAGACGTTATAAACACAGTTTTTGTTTCATTAAATATACACTTGCACAATAAATGTTAAACATGTTGCGATTTAAAGTAAGTAATACTTTTGATAAAATAAACTAAACATAAAATTTATTT
>CAJFUS010000245.1 GCA_904420235.1 Candidatus Neoanaerotignum tabaqchaliae | reverse complement strand
CGCGCTTTATATAACCACGGAAAATTTTCAAGGACGTTGGGTTTAAAAATAATCTCGGCGGAAACCTTTGCCGCCGCGGGCCGAAAAGGGCCGTCTAAAACATTCATCACACATACGGAAATTTTAAAGGCCTAACCCCTGCCGCTCTCCCAAAATCATATAAACGGCGGCTTTCGGGACCTACCGGCAGACTTAAATGGGCTCTAACACAGCCGTCTTTTATGGCCGCCTTATGTTTCCGCCAAAGCGGCAAACGTTTGTCGGCCTTAAAACGCCAAGTTTCATTAAATCGATGGAAAAGATTATAACCCAAAAGAGCCCTGCCGTTTTTCCGCCGGCAGTTAAACATCACAATTCCGCCCGCTTCTCGGGCGTTTTTTACGGAGGATAAAACAATGACCGAAAACTTCAGCGGCTTTTCCGATGAAATGTGCCGTTTTTTCATAGAGCTTAGATTCAACAACAATAAAGAATGGTTCGGCGCCAACAGGGACAGATACACAAAACTTGTTAAAGAGCCCATGGACGCCTTCGCCGCGGAACTTAACGAGGCCCTTATAAAACAAACGGGCGTAAAAACCATGTTTTCCGTCTCAAGAATAAACAGGGACATACGTTTCACCAAAAATAAAGAGCCCTATCGGGACCACCGCTGGGTAGTTTTTAAGCGGGATGTGGGCGACTGGAAAAGAAAGCCCGTCCTCTATTTTGAGATAGGCGCCGAATACTACTCCGTTGGCCTTGGCTTTTACGACGCCCCGCCGGAATATATGGGCGCCTTCAGAAAAAAAATCGACTCCAATATTCCGCAGTTTGAAAGCCTTATAAAAAAATACGACAAAAGTCAATATCAGCTTTTGGGCGACAGCTACAAAAAAAAGTTCCCGGGCCAAAGAAGCGACAGCGTCAACAACTGGTACACCCGCAAAAGCATAGCCCTTCAGCTTACACTGCCAACTGACAGCCGAATTTTAAGCCGGAAAATACTTGATTTCTCCCTTGAGCAATTTATGTTCCTTATGCCGCTGAACGAATATTTAAACGGAGTGTCCGTTTAACAGACATATTCTCAAAATCGGCGGCCGTCCGCCGAAAACTCTCTTAAAAATTAAGTCCATTTATAACGGAGGTCTGTATGACAAGCAAAAATATCAATGTTCAGGCGTCCGCCGCTCTTGCGGCCTGCCTTATAATTATGGCCCTGCCCATAGGCGTAAAAACAGCGCCGTCTCCGTCCCTTATGGGAAACTTTTCCTATTTCAGCTCTCAGCCCTTGGCCTTCGGCAATTTCTGCCCTATGGTTACGGCGGTTTTAACGGTTCTGTCTTTGGCCGCCGCGGTTTTCGCCCCCAAGGCCGACGCTAAAAAATACGCCCTGCCCATGCTTATAATCTGCATAAACCTTTCGCTTATATCTTGGTTTATGTTCAGTTCTCTCACATTGGCCGGCGTTATGGTGGCGGTTCTTCACATGACGGCCATGTTTTTCATAAAATAATTATATGCAGCCGCCTTTATTTTTTTACTTTTCAAAAACCAGCCTTATGACGCTTATCAAAATAATTCATATTGCCGCCGGCCCTTTTCCGGCGGTTTTTTATTTTCCCCACCTCTTATATCTGCTCCTTTATTCGCTCCTTGTTAAACTCAAAGGGCTTTGCTTTGTTAAAGCCGGCTTTCCCCTGCAACGCCCTGTTCCACGCTCCTTAAACACACATATGCCGTAATTTCAACATTTTTCTCAATAAATTTTTTATAAATTTCAGTCCCTTTCCCTCACTTTAATAACCCCTCGCCAAACTCCTCTCTCAAAAATTACGATTTCCTCTCCGTTTCCCTTTCAAAAGTCTGAAATCTTGCCGTTTACGCCTTTCCCTCTCCGCCACTTCATTCGCTATGCCCTGCACCATAATAAATTTCAAACCTCTCTCTTCCCCTAATAACCCTGCAAAACCTTTCCAAAAAATTGCCGGTTTCCGCCCACTTTTCCTTTCAAAATGTCTGAAATCTTGCCGTTTACGCCTTTCCCTCTCGGCCCTTTTATTCGCCATGGCACAATACCATACAAATTTCAACCCACTCACTTCCACTAATGCCCCTTGCGAAACTTTCCTCCAAAAATCTTTCTGCCATTTTCACATTCAAAAAGGTCCGAATACCGTTT
>CAJFUS010000244.1 GCA_904420235.1 Candidatus Neoanaerotignum tabaqchaliae | reverse complement strand
ATTGATCATATATATTATTTATTATATATATGGTTACGGTTACGGTTATGGTCAATGACATTTTCGGGGATTTCCTATGTGATGTCTTGATGACAGGCGCGAGGAAAATATACACGACAGTTTGATGACAGCTCTGAAACCTTGTAAAATAAATGGTTTCAGCGAATTGCACCAATAAGCGAAATGGACACAGGCGCTTATCAAAATCAGGTGCATATCGGTTCGTCAGGGTTATATAAAAATGATTGTCATTCACTTGTCCTGAGGACGTCGCCGAAACTGTCCTGTTGCCTGTCGTGAGGACACGCAAAGATATTTTCCCATTTCAGTCTCCGTTTTACCACATAACATGTCAAATTGTTAGAAAATCAGGATATATTTTTATATTTATTCACAGTTTGTTAAATTTGTTGTTTTGTCCTATCCCCTTTCACTCGGAAGTCGTCGATGATGTCCTATTTCCTGTCGCCACGACAGCTTTTTTCCGGTAAAACCGAACAAAAATATGTAAAAAATAAAATCTCCTTGAATAAAAAAATCAAGAAGATTTACATATATTATTTTATTAAATTTTATATTTAAAATGCTTTTTATAAGCTTTATGATTACGAAATTATATCAGCTATCCCTTTAGCGGCATTAGTTACTTTTCGCATAACAGAATTCTCTTTGAGATATTCCAGACCCCTAAGCGTGATTCTTGGATTGCTAACAGAAAGTGCAATTTCCCCTCCAACAGAGCGTGTAACAGACACACCGCATATATATCCTTCACTTAACAACATTTCCATAATTGCAGTCCATCGTTGCTGTGAAATCTTTAGTGTTTCAGCAGATATAAAGTCAATATTAGGCTCATCATAATCCATAGCCTTTTCTAAATAACTTAAGATATGGTAAACTACTTTAAAGTTGTCCATTAAGTACCTCCTAAAACCATAAGATAAAGATGATTATTACAAGAGAATAGAAAAAAGCCCAGCTATAAGCTGAGCTTCCATTATTACTTTGATGTGTCAAGTGGTACAATAGCAAGAGTTTTTCCAAGTGGAGCTAATACTTTTAAAACAGTATCAAGCTGAGGACTTGTGGTCCCTTTTTCCATTCTGGCTATAATTGGCTGCTTAACTCCACTTAATTCCTCAAGCTTCTTCTGACTTATACCTTTTTCCTGTCTGGCCTTAATAAGTTCACCTATAATAGCTACTCTCAAATCACTTGAGATGATTTCTTCTTGAGTCAAATAGCCTTTGTCCAAAAGCTCTTGTTCCAATTCTTCCCATGTTCCACCAATCGCACTATTATTCATCTTCAACTCCCCTTTCTATCAAATCTGCAAGCTCACGCTTAGCTTTTTCAATTTCTCTTGAGGGTGTTTTTTGCGTTTTTTTAATGAATTGGTGAAGAAGTATAAAACTGTCGTTATTCCATGCTACAAAAAATATCCTATCTCTTATAGGTCTAAGTTCCCATATTTCTCCATCAAGATGTTTTATATACGGCTCTTTTAGTTGCAAGCCATACTCTTTCAACGCCTTAATATAATCCTGTATTTTATTAAACTTAATACGACTATCTTTATCTTTATTGCTTGCAAGCTTAAGAATATAGTCATAAACAGGTCTATTACCATTTTTATCTCTGTAAAAGTATATTTTATACAAGGTTAGTTTTCCCCCTCTTTAGTCTTATTATACTTAAAAGTTATTATATTGTCAATAACTTTTAAGTTATTAAAGAGATTTTGAAAGCCGCCATTTATTCCAGTTTTTAAAGATATATATGGACTTGTAAAAGGAATTTATTTTGCATCATATAAGGATTAACCCCGCATACAATGTAATGATAGCCATTTTATTTAGGTTAATCATTTATATTCCTCTATATTAAAATCAAAAAAGACGCTGTAAAATACAACGCCTTACTTTTACTGAACCTTCTCGCCTCTCGCATAAGCGGCTTTAGCTTGGTTAAGGCTCATCTCATTTTCTCCATTTTCTTCATCAGGATATTTTTCTTGAAATATATCATGAAACCAATTACATACATCACAAACGTCTCCATCTTCTTCTAATTCTGTTTTCCCACAAACAGGGCATTTTATAATTTTCATTTCAAATCCTCCTCTTTGCGCTTATCATAATAAATTCTCGCCAAATCAGGATTAATTTTGTTATTTTTATTAT
>CAJFUS010000243.1 GCA_904420235.1 Candidatus Neoanaerotignum tabaqchaliae | reverse complement strand
GTTTTATTAAGTATATACTCAAGCCTTACTGGCTCCATACCGATAAAATTAAGGACTTTTTGCTCCTCGGCGCTTAAAACGCTTTCTTCCTCGGTATGTTTCCTTTCGGGCTTTTCTTTCGTTTTTTTGATACCAAGCTCAAAAAAAATATCGTCGGCGTTCATAACAACGGCGCAACCGTTTTTTATAAGCTCGTTTGTGCCGGTTCCTGTTGAGCTTGTTATGTTTGATGGGACAGCCATAACGGTGCGGCCATAGTCTATGGCATAATTGGCGGTTATAATTGTTCCGCTTTTTTTGCTGGCCTCAACAATAACCGTAATCTCTGAAACGGCCGCTATAATGCGGTTCCTTCTTGGAAAATGGTATGTTTCCGCCGATGAATAAGGAGGATATTCGCTTATAAGGCAGCCCTTTTCGCCTATTTCCCTCATAAGGCCCCTGTTTTCGGCCGGATAACAGTTGGCGTGGCCAAACCCAAGCACAGCGGCAGTTTTGCCGCCGTTTTTAACAGCGGCCCAATTTGCCGCCGAGTCTATTCCTCTTGCCATGCCGCTTACAACCCATACGCCGTTTTGGGCCAGCTCGGAGGAAATTCTTTCAGCCACAAGCCTTCCATACTCGGAACAGCGTCTTGAGCCTATAATGCTTACAAGCCTGTCCTCGGCCTTGGGCAGGGTTCCCTTAACATACAGTCCAACGGGAGGATTTTCTATCTTCCTAAGCAAACTTGGATATTGGCTGTTGTTAATCGACACAAACCTCACGTTTTCCTTGTCAAGCTCATAAAGCCACATATCCGCATTGTTTTTTGATAAAATTATGCTGTCGGCGTTTTTTTCGGATATGCCTTTAACATCTAAAAGCTCGCTTCTTTCGGCCTCAAACACGTTTTTCGGTGTTTCAAAACGCTCAAGCAGTTTAAAAATCTTTTTTGAGTTTTGATTAAGGGCCCTTGAAAGGCACATAAAATAATCATCGCTGTTCAAAACAATCACACCCGTTATTTTTTAGCTAAGACCCTACTACTATATTCTTTTTTCCGCTAAAATTCAAGGAAAATTTTTTCATTGGCAAATACGCCCAATTATTTAACAAAAACGCCTCTGTCTTCCTTATTATATATGCAATAACCACAAAAATTCCCCAAATAATATTTGGGGAACAAAATCACTCTATTATTTTCAATATGGTTTTTGTTTGAGTTGAGTTGTCTGTTGAGATTTCACACTTAAACGTTTGGTCTATATCAAGACCCTCCAAAAAGTTCTCAACTTCCGGACTGCTGAACTGATAAACTTCAATGCCGCCGTTTACATAAACCTCAACGCTGTGTCCGTCGGCAAGTCCCTGAAACTGACATTCCACAACAGATGTATTTCCACCAGTGGTTTCGGAACTTTCGCCGTTTTGACCGTTTTCTGCCTCAATGCCCTCGTATGGCTTGTCCGCGGGTATCGTGATTCCAAGCTGTTCAATAACAATAGGCTCTCCATCCTTAGCAGAATAGTAAATATCGGCCATTCCGTTTTCTCCAAAATTAAATGCTATTGTATATTTCACACTGTCAAATATGGTTTCGCAAAGCTGCTGCACGTCATAAACAAAAAACTCCTCTTTCTGCTCCTCCGGCGGGCCTGTGAATATGGATGCCGTATCAGCGAAGCATACGCTGAAGCTTCCGTCATCGTTAATTTCAACAGGTTTTTCCAAATCAAGATTCCAGCCTGTAGTAGAGGCTATCTCTTCTATAAGAATGTCAGGCGTAAGCTCTCCCTCATAACTGAACTGATACTCTTTATAATCACTGCTTTCACTGCCAAAGCCTATAAAAACCGAGGCCGTCTGCTCCTGCGGTTCTTCCTGAGACGATGAAACAGGATTTTCCTGAGAGCTTGTGCTTCCGGATTTTCCGCACGAAGAGGCAAAAACCATAACTATTAAAACCGCCGCTATTATAAATATATTTTTTTTCATATAATCACTCTCCTTACAGCATGATTATAACATAAATTTAACTGTGGCGGTTCTTTAAAATAAAGCCATAAATTAATATTATATTACAATATGGCCTAAATTACACCTTTAAGAACCAAAGCCACAAGTATTCCAGTAATCAAAATAACAGATGCCACAATCATAATACCCATAACCGACGATTTATCTCCGGCTTCTCCCTTTGACTCGTCTATAAGTTTGGCCTTTCGCAAAGCATTCACAACGTGTTTGTAAATAAGTATTGTAAGGGCCAAGTTTATGCCGCCTTTAAGCAGATTAAAAGGCAGAATTGCCGGAATAAGCAGCTCCGCAACTGCCTCCCTGGGATAGCCTAAATATATGGGCGTAACAAGATAGTTCCACAAAAGCATAACAACCGTCATAAAGGCAAGCCCGCAGAAAAGGCCTATAACAGCCCCGCTTAAAGTATGCTTTTTCTTATATATATAAGCGGCAAGGCAGGCGAAACTGCAGCTTGAGAGTATATTCATAACACAGCCTATGAAGCCTGTGTCGCTTACGGTAAACATTTCTATAAGCGACACTATAAACGATATTGTAAAAGACGTAAATGGCCCGAATATAAATCCGCCTATGGTTATAATAACGTCCTTCGGGTCATATTTTAAAAACAGCACTATGGGCACCCTTCCAACAACCATAACAGCATAGGCTATGGCGCACAGCATGCCTATCATAGTAAGCTTTTTTGTTTTTGAGTCCGTCATAATAAAAAAATTCCTCCCAAAATAAAGACCATTCTCAAAATCACTTCGCATGTTTGCTTATAACGGGCACAGCTTAAAACGCCCGAAAAACCAGCAAAGCTCTAAACCTCTTCACATTAAAGTAGATGATAACACTTTATCAGTACCAATTCAACAAAAACATTAAAAAGCTCCTATTTTTTTAAAATATTTTCATATATTAAAAATCAAAATTTAAAATCTGTTTAAAAAATTCCTCGCTTTTTATAAGTTTTTGGCAGATAAATATCTTTTCATATTTTAATATAAATTAATCTTTTGCCTTTATCAATAAAATTTCATATAAAAATTTCATGCATATTTTTAAAACCGTAAATACTGTTTATCAAAGAATACTGCAAAATTACTTATGGCAGCTGTGCTGCCAAAAAACCGTAAACCATAAATTTACGGCTGTTTTATAGCCGCCACCTCCTAAATAATGCCAATGTTCCTTATTTATTCCTTGACTATTCGAAAATTTGCTGCTCAAATTTTTTCACAACCAACGGTGTCTTCTGCGCCTTTAAAATCACCTTCGTTGATTTTATAAGCAGTTTCCTCCGGCAGCTGCTCTGTTGTGTCTTCGACCATTTGAAAATTTGCTGCCCAAATTTTCTCATAACCAACGGCGCCTTCCGCGCCTTTAAAATCATCTGCGCTGATTTTATGAGCAGCTTCCT
>CAJFUS010000242.1 GCA_904420235.1 Candidatus Neoanaerotignum tabaqchaliae | reverse complement strand
GCGGATATTTATTCTATGTTTAAAATATCCTTAAGTGTGTTAACAAACTCGTCTGGGCCAAAGCCCTCTTCCTGCTCCTCGCTTCCGGCCTCATACTGCACGGTGTAGCTTTGCTGAGGAACACTTATATAAACAAGCTGATAAGGCTGCGGCTCCGTCATGCCAAGGCGGCCCCTTGCCTCCTGTTCTATGTATGTAAGGTCGGTTTCGTCGGCTATTTTGGCCTGAAGTTCGGAATTCTGGTTTTTAAGCGTGCTAAGCTCCGTTTTAAGAGCGTTGTTTGAAACTCTCTGGCCGTCAACGGCGGCATAGCTGGCCATTGTAACAATGCATCCGCTGAAAACAAACATAAGGGCGCATATAAGCTTAAGGCCATGGGCCCGCCCAGCCTTTTTCTCGGCTAAAGCCTCTCTTTTCAGCTTTATGCTGTTGGCTTTTCTTTTGTCCTCACCCTCATAAATCTCCCGCCTGTCATAGTCATAATCATAGGCCGAGCTTGAGCTGTTGTAATATGAAGGAGAGTATATGTTTCTTCTTAAGGCCATACCAAAATTCACCGCCTGTGTGATTAATCTGTTGAAAACTATCCGAATAACCGCCGATTGCCGTTCCGTGGGCCGCTGCAAATTTAATCCGCTTTGCAACGCAAGCTGCTTTCAGCGCCTATAAAATCAACCGCCTTATAATCGGCTTCAATTTAAAGCCGGTTTATTTTCCTCAAAACCACTTTAAAACTGTTTTTTAATAATAATCTTTATTACGTTTTTTGCTATTTTTATTAAAATAAAAATTTCTAAACCCGACTATTAAAGCATATATGCCGCAAAAATTCTTCGGCCATTTTTTTAATTCTCGGCCCGCTTCGGCCTTTAACGCCGGATTTTTAAAGTCCTTCCGCCTCGCTGGGCTTTTCGGCCTTAATTTTCGGCCTTTTCAAATATCCTAAGCTTGGCGCTCCTTGCCCTGTGGTTTTCCAAAAGCTCTTCCTCCGACGGGGCTATTGGCTTTCTTGTTATAACCTTTCCTAATGGCTTTTTGCCGCACACGCAAACCGGAAACTCCGGCGGGCAGGTGCATGGGTTTTCCAGCTTTCTGAAAGCGTTTTTAACTATCCTGTCCTCCAAGGAATGAAAAGTTATAATACACAGCCTTCCCTTAGGGTTAAGAAGCTCCGCCATATCGCCTATGGCTCTTTCAAGAACCTCCAGCTCGTGATTAACCTCAATTCTTATGGCCTGAAATGTTCTTTTGGCCGGATGGGGCCCGTCCTTTCTGGCGCCTTTTGGAACGGCTTTTTTAATTATATCAACAAGCTCAAAGGTTGTTTCTATGGGCTTTTTGGCCCTTTCAGCCACAATAAATTGAGCTATTCTCCTGGCCCAGCGTTCTTCGCCGTAGCCGAAAATAACATCGTTAAGCTTGTCCTCGCTGTATGTGTTAACAACGTCATAGGCCGAAAAATCACCGGTTTTATCCATTCTCATGTCAAGGGGCGCGTCCTGCATATAGGAAAATCCCCTTTCGGCCTCGTCCAGCTGGTGGGACGAAACTCCTATGTCAAGCAAAAATCCGTCGGCGCCCTTAAGGCCCAAACTGCTCATTATGTATTTTATGTTAACAAAATTGTCGTTAACAACAGTAACCCTATCTTTAAATTCCTGAAGCCTTTTTGTTGCGGCCTCTATGGCGTTTAAGTCTTGGTCTATGCCTATTAAACGTCCGCCGTCAAGTCTTTTGGCTATCTCAAAGGAATGTCCGCCGCCGCCCAGGGTGCCGTCCACATAAACGCCGCCGCTTTTAATTTTAAGGCCCTCAAGACACTCATTTAAAAGCACCGACACATGGTTAAACTCCATCAATAAAACTCCTTATATTCCAAGGGAAGCCATTTTTCCGGCAAGAGCGTCGCCGTCAAAAGCGCCCTCGTTATAATCCTGCCATTTTTGGCTGTCCCAAATTTCCACCCTGTCAACAACGCCTATTGTAACAATGTTTTTGCTTAAGCCGGCATACTGCCTTAAAACGGAAGGTATAAGAATCCTTCCCTGAGTGTCGCACTCGCATTGGGCCGCCCCCGATGTGAAAAACCTGGCGAAACGCCTAACGTCGCCGTCGGTCAGCGGAAGGGTTTTAAGCTTTTCAACTATGGCCTCCCATCTGTCAAGGGGATATATAAAAAGGCAGCTGTCAAGGCCCCTTGTAACAACAAACCTGTCGCCAAGGTCCTCCCTAAGCTTAGAGGGCACAATCACCCGTCCCTTAGAGTCTATATTGTGCTGATATTCCCCAATAAGCATGTCACTCACCGCCGAGCCAAGCAAACAACAATAAATTCCCTAAAAAACATCAATCTTAACCGCCCTCATATCCGGCGGCAGTACCGATTAAAAAAGCGAAACCGTTGGCAAATTTCATTCATGAACTTGCTTACAACGGGCGCCGCTTTCGCGGCTATAAAATCATCTCCCGATGATTTTATTAAGTAAGCTTCTGACACCTACTTTATTCTATTGCCTCTATTCGTGAAATTCCTTCGGCAATTCTCTCATAACCAACACCGCTTTCGCGGCTATAAAATCATCTCTCGATGATTTTATTAAGTAAGTCCCT
>CAJFUS010000241.1 GCA_904420235.1 Candidatus Neoanaerotignum tabaqchaliae | reverse complement strand
CTCCTCGGAACCTTTTTTAAATAAAAACGCCCTCCGCTTCTTCCATTCCAAAACCGGCCTCTTAAATTCCACATCCCTTTTCTTTCACTCATAAATCCCGAAAACAGGCAAAAAAATAAAAGCGGCCCAAAACCGCTTTTATTTTTTCTGCTCAATATTTATGCTGTAAATGTAATCGGCGCAGTCGGCTATCTCCTCATACCTGTGGGTTCCGGTAACTATTATGTCCATGCTTCCGGTTCTTTTGCCCAAAAGCGCCGCTATATCGCCCGCCGTAATAAATCCGGCGTCCACGGCGTCCGTTATGCCGTCAAGTATAAGCATGTCGCACTCGCCGGTTTCAATTATTTTCCTGCTGAAATTATAGGCAAGATGTATCTCGTTGGCCAGCTCGTTTTTGTCGGCCCCCTCATAACTTTCCCTCTGCTTCTCAAACCTGAAGGCCCTGAACTCCGGCTCCAGCTTTTTAAGGGGTACATATTCCTTGTTGTGGTTGTAGTCAAGAAACTGAACCATAACCACTGAAAGCTCTTCTCCTATGGCTCTCATTCCCTGTCCTATGGCAAGGGTCGTTTTTCCTCTTCCTTCGCCATAGTATAAATAAACATTACCTTTTCTCATTTTCAATACCTCCGCAGCTGAATAAAAAAAATAACAGCTTTAGAAATAATATATCATAAATCTTATATTGTCAATCAGTAATGCCCCTTTTAAATAATAAAATATTTCCCGCGGAAACTGTTTATAAAATCAGCCGTTCTAAATCCGCCGGCTTTTCAAATACTTTAAAATCTGCTTTTAATAAGCCGATTTGCGGTGTTTTTCATTTCCGGCGTTCTTTGGCGGTCTTCGGCTCCAAAACCAAAGCCGCTGCCGATTTCAAAAATTTCCCTTAAAATTCAACGCCGCGGCTGATTCACCCTTCTCAGCAGTCTTTTTCCACTTTCTCTATTTTTGAAACGGATATTTCATAGGCCGTCCTTTCCTCGGCGCCATTTTCGGTTTTCTTCTGATATTTTCGGCTCTGTATCCTGCCCGTTATTTTTATGTTGTCGCCAACCTCCAATTTTCCGGCGTATCTGGCGTTCCTGCCCCAAATTATGCAGGGTATATAGTCGGATTTGTTGTAGGCCCTGTTAACGGCTATAAGTATGTCGGCAATTTCCCTGCCCATGGGCGTTGTTCTGTATACGGGCTTGCGGCATATAAAGCCGTTAAGCTGAACGGCGTTTTCGTTATTGCCCTCGCCGTAATATATCTCCCTTGCGAAAACGGATATAACCAGCCTGTTTCTGCTTTCGGAACTGCTGTTGTAGCTTCTTATCTGGCCGTCAATTTTAATTTCCTTTCCCACCGTAAGCTCGTCTTTGTTAAACAGCCTTTCAGATATGGTTACGGGTATTATATCGGCGCTTCCGCTCAGCCTTTCCACCGATATATCGAAATTGTAAAATCCCTCGCCATAAATTTTATGACTGAAGCGGCTTTCACTGCTAACTATACCCGAAATTTCTATTTTGTTGTTTTGGTTGTTGTTATCCATAAGTTTCTCTCTCCTTCGGCACAGCAATGTAATTTATAATAACAATTAATATTCAGCTGCGCCGTGGATTATGCTTAAGTACAGGCAATTCTAATTACCATCCCCTTTATGTTCGGCCCAAATAAGGACCGCTGTATTTTTTATTTGTTGCTAAGTATCTTTCTGGCAACGTCGGCCATTCTCGCTCCGCTGTTCATGCTGTTTTTCTGCATAAACCTGTGGGCGGACTCCTCACTTACGTTGTATTTGTTCATAAGATAAAGCTTGGCCCTTTCTATAACCGCCATGTCGTCGCCGCTTCTTCCAGCTTTTGAAAATCCTTCTGGGCCTTTCGATTGGTTGTTCCCGTCAATGTTGAATATTGCCCTTATGGTTTTAACAACGTCGTTTTTTGAAACAGGCAAAACTATATAAAATATGTCGTCCTTATACTCGTCGGCGGAATCGGCCTGCTTTGCCCGCAGTATAACAAGCATTTTAAAGCCCTCCGGCATAAGCTCAAAAATCTCGGCATATGGTGTTCCGGCCACCTTATGCCCGCATATTATAATTCCGCCGTCAAGCTGGGCCGCCGCCCGCAAAATTTCGTCTCCGGAAGTGCATGTAACTATATTGTCAAATCCGCTGCTAAAAAGAATGTCCCTTATAATATTGCATTGTTTTTTGTCGGTAAAACCGATTATCACATTTTCCAATAAAAATCAACTCCGCGCAGGCACAAGATATATCAGTATATATTAATGTATCTCGCCATTTCCCAGCTGTTCACGCTTTTGCAGTATTCGTCCCATTCCTTCTTTTTAGCCGATAAATATTTGTTAAAGGCGTCCTCTCCAAGGGCCTTTTTCATAAGGCCGTCCCTCTCAAATTCATATATGGCCTCTCCAAGGGTTTTCGGCAAACTTTCAATGCCGTTTTTGGCTCTTTCTTCCTCGGTCATCTCGTATATGTTCCGGTTCACCTGCTCCGGCGCCTTCATATTCTTTTCTATGCCGTCAAGACCGGCCCACAATATGGCCGCAAAGGCGAAATATGGATTTGTGGCCGTGTCCGGATTTCTAAGCTCTATGCGCTTTCTCTCGCCCCTGCCCGAAGGTATCCGTATAAGGGAGCTTCTGTTGGCCGCCGACCAGGCTATATACTCCGGCGCGTCAAAGCCGGTGTTTATTCTTTTATAGGAATTAACAATGGGGTTTGTTATAAGCGAAAGGCCCCTTATGTGGCTCATAACTCCGGCCAAAAACTTATAGGCTATGTCGCTCATCTCAACGCCCCTGCTGTCATTCTCGTCAAAAAACACGTTTTCGCCGTCCTTTGAAAGGGATATGTTTATGTGCATTCCCGAACCGTTCTGGCCGTTCATGGGCTTAGGCATAAAAGACGCGAAAAGCCCGTTTCTTTGGGCCACCGTTTTAACAACCAGCTTAAGGGTGGCTATGTTGTCGGCGGCCTTAAGGGCGTCGGTATATTTAAAGTCCACCTCATGCTGACCGAAAGCCTGCTCGTGGTGGCTGGACTCTATCTCATAGCCCATGTCCTCAAGGGTAAGGCAAATTTCCCTTCTGGCGTTTTCCCCCTTGTCAACTGGGCCCAAATCAAAGTATGAGCCCTTGTCGTGGGGAATTATAACCGGCTCTCCCTCGTCGTCCGTCTTAAAAAGGAAAAACTCGCACTCCGGCCCCACGTCAAACTCATATCCCATGCCTTTGGCCCTGTCAAGGGCCCTTTTTAATATGTGTCTTGGAGAGCTTTCAAAGGGCTTTCCGTCGGCGCCGTATATGTCGCATATAAATCTGGCAACCTTCCCGTGCTGAGGCCGCCATGGAAATATAACAAAAGTGTCCAAATCCGGCTTAAGATACATGTCCGATTCCTCTATGCCCACAAACCCCTCTATGCAGGAGCCGTCAAACATGCACCTGCCCTCAAGCAGCCGCTCCAGCTGGCTTGCCGTAACGGCCACGTTTTTAAGGGTTCCGAATATGTCCGTAAACTGAAGCCTTATGAATTTAACGTCGCTTTCTCCAATAAGCATTCTTATATCGTCTTTCGTATAGCCCATATAAATTCCTCCAAAAATAATAAAACGGACGCAGCCCAATATAGCGGGAACGTCCTTGTTAAATCTAAAATAAACACTTCTGTGCCGTCTGCTTAAATAGTAAAACAACAATCGGTTTTATTTGCCGCCGATATAAAAACAGCCTATACATTTTACTTTAAAAATTAAAAACCCATAAGCAAAAACCGCGTTTTTAATTATTTTATGACCCGTTCCCCGCGAACCTGCCAAGTCCGCATTTTTATAATGCCTTCTATGCATTTATATTTGTTAAATGTTCAAAGCTCGGCCGAAAATACTGCCTTAATAGCCTGCCGAAACACAGCCGTTTCAGCTTTAACGGCCTTTCCGGCGTCTATCG
>CAJFUS010000240.1 GCA_904420235.1 Candidatus Neoanaerotignum tabaqchaliae | reverse complement strand
GAGTTTGCCGAAGATGAAAGCTTTCACGCCGCTAAGCTGCTTGAAATATTAAAAAAATACGACAGCAAACAATAATTTAAGTTAAAGCCTCATTTGATGACATTACATCAGGTGAGGCTTTTTAAGCGCCGAAAATGAATTTACATATTTGTTTTATGATTTTTAAACATTTGAATTTATTTATATGAAAAATTTCGGAAGCCATTTAATTAAAGCAGATTTGATTTTTTAATAGCATGAATTTTTCAAATTTTTTAACTTAAATTTAGGTTGACGGTTTATAGTATAATTTGTTATATAAAGTTTTAATTATGAATATAACGGGACAAACGGCTTTATAAGGAGAAATGAACTTTTATGAGATTATTGCTTGCAGAGGACGAAAAGGCGCTTTCAAAGGCACTGGTAACTATTTTAGAGCGGAATAATTATTCCGTTGACCCTGTGTATGACGGTCAATCGGCTTTGGAATTTATTGAAACGGGAAATTACGACGGGGCTATATTAGACATTATGATGCCAGTGCTTGACGGCATTGAGGTTTTGAAAAAAATACGAAGCCAAGGCAATCTTATACCGGTGCTTTTGCTTACGGCCAAATCCGAGATAGACGACAAGGTTCTTGGTCTTGACTCGGGAGCCAACGACTATTTAACAAAGCCCTTTAACTCAAGGGAGCTTTTGGCCAGAATAAGGGCCATGACAAGGGTTCAGGCGGCGCAAACAAATTCTAAGCTGAGCATGGGAAACGTAATTTTAGACAGGGCCACTTTTGAGCTTTCAACGCCGACGGGAAGTTTCCGCTTGGCAAATAAAGAGTTTCAAATGATAGAACTTTTAATGAGCAATCCAAGGGTTCTTATTTCCTCTGAGAAATTTATGGAAAAAATATGGGGCTTTGACAGCGAGGCGGAAATAAACGTTGTTTGGGTTTATATTTCTTATTTAAGAAAAAAACTGTCAGCCCTTAACGCTGATATACAAATTAGGGCCGTAAGAAACGCCGGCTATTTGCTGGAGGACATAAAATGATTAAAAAACTTCGCATTAAGCTGATAGTCGCCTCCGTGGTTTCACTTTTTGTTGTGTTGGTGGTTATTATCAGCGCTGTAAGCGCTTTAAGCTATAAAAAAGTAGTCTCCGACGCCGACAATATACTTTCGGTTTTGGCGGAAAACGATGGAACTTTTCCGGATATGCCGCCGCGCAAGGACAGATTTTTTGTCGACAGATTTCCAGTACGAGAAAATCAATTTTCACCGGAAATGCCATATGAAACAAGATATTTTACGGTATTTTTCAATGAAAGCGGAGAAGTTGTTTCCGCCAACACCGGCAAAATAGCCGCAGTTGATACCGAAACGGCTATTGAATATGCCCAAAGTGCTATTAAAAGCGGAAACAGCAAAGGCTTTGTAAGTGATTACAGATACATTGCATATACTTCCGGACCGGAAACACATATCATATTTTTAGACTGCGGACGCAATTTAGGAAACTTTCGCTCATTTGTTCTTATGGCCGTTGGTGTTTCGGCAGTCGGGCTGCTGTCGGTTACGCTTCTTATAATTTTCCTATCCAGCAGAATAGTTAAGCCGTTTTTGGAAAACTATGAAAAACAGAAAAGGTTTATTACGGACGCCGGTCATGAACTTAAAACTCCTCTTACAATTATAGACGCGGACACAGAAATATTAGAAATGGATTTTGGCTCAAACGAGTGGATTAAGGACATTCAGTCTCAAACAAAGCGTTTGGCGGAATTGACTAACTCTCTTATACTTCTGTCCCGAATGGAGGAGGAGCAGCCTAAAACGCAGATGATAGAGTTTCCGCTTTCGGACATTGTTGAGGAGTCCGTTGAGGCCTTTAGGGCCTTAGCCAAAACGCAGGATAAATCCCTTGTGTCAAATATCCAGCCAATGATTTCAATGTATGGAGATGAGAAAGCCTTAAGGCAGCTTGTTACAATATTGTTGGACAACGCCGTTAAGTACTCACAAAAGGGAGGAGAAATTTCTTTAACTTTGGAGAGCAAAAAAAACAGCATTAAGCTTTGTGTTTTTAACACGACGGAATTTATATCAAAAGAACAGTTAAACTGTCTGTTTGACCGTTTTTACAGAACGGACCAGTCAAGAAATTCTCAAACCGGCGGCTACGGCCTTGGTTTGTCCATAGCGTCGGCTATTGTGGAGGCACATAAGGGGAAAATTACCGCTTCCACAAAAGACGAGAAATCACTGAATATTATGGCTATTTTCCCAAAATGATTTTAAAAACCTAATTTTAAATTTCCGCCGCCGGTTTATGGTTATGCCAAGCCGGCGGCTTTTATATGCGGG
>CAJFUS010000239.1 GCA_904420235.1 Candidatus Neoanaerotignum tabaqchaliae | reverse complement strand
TAGCTTTGCCAATTCACTCATAACCAATGCCGTTTGCAACGGCTATAAAATCCTCAGCTAAAACCGCTGATGATTTTATAAAATAAGCCCCTTTGGGGCTTATTTTATTGGTTACAGGATAACCACGTAATGGAATATTTTTTTGCCTTTTTGAAGTTTGATTTTTCCTTCTTTAACATAACTTAAGTCAACCTTTAAGTCGAAAGAATCAACCTTTTCGTCGTTCAGCTTAACACCGTTTTGCTGAATAAGCCTTCGGCCCTCGCTTCTTGATGATATAAGCCCCGTTTTTGTAAGAAGAGTAAGAATGTCCATTCCGTCGCCGAATTCCGCCGCCGGTATCTCGGTTGTAGGTATTGAGCCGCCCTCGGCGCCGCCGGAGAAAAGAGCTCTTGCAGCCTCCTGAGCTTTTACGGCCTCTTCCTCGCCATGAACTATTTTTGTAACCTCAAAGGCCAGAACTTCTTTAGCCTTGTTTATCTCGCTGTCTTTAAGGGCGCCAAGCCTTCTAACCTCGTCCATAGGCAGGAAAGTGAGAAGGGCAAGGCACTTTTCAACGTCCTTGTCGCCAACGTTTCGCCAGTATTGATAGAACTCATAAGGCGAGGTTTTCTCGGCGTCAAGCCATACGGCTCCGCCCTCGGTTTTGCCCATTTTTTTGCCTTCGCTTGTTGTTAACAGCTTAAATGTCATGCCGAAGGCCGGCCTGTGTTCTTTGCGTCTTATAAGGTCTACGCCGCCAAGTATGTTTGCCCACTGGTCGCTTCCGCCAAGCTGAAGCACACAGTTGTATTTTCTGTTAAGCTCAAGAAAATCGTTGGCCTGCATTGGCATATAGTTAAACTCAAGGAATGAAAGACCTTTTTCAAGCCTTGTTTTGTAGCACTCAGCCGTAAGCATTTGGTTAACGGAAAAGCTTACCCCAACGTCGCGGAGGAAATCTATATATTTAAGCTCTCTAATCCAATCGGCGTTGTTAACAATAAGGGCCTTGCCATCGGAAAAATCTATGAACCTTGAAAGCTGTTTTTTGAAGCACTCAACGTTGTGGTCAATCTGCTCAACGGTCATCATTTTTCGCATGTCGGTTTTGCCTGTTGGGTCGCCAATCATGCCTGTTCCGCCGCCCATAAGGGCTATGGGCCTGTGTCCGGCCCTCTGCATATGGGCCATAGCCATAACCGTTAAAAAGTGTCCCACATGAAGGCTGTCGGCGGTAGGGTCAAAGCCTATATAAAAAGTTATTTTCTCATTTTCAAGAAGCTCTTTTATTTCCTGCTCATGGGTCAGTTGTTCAATAAAGCCTCTTTCCTGCAACACATTAAATACGTTTTCCATAATATACCCCTCCTGAAAAAGTTAAGTTTTGCGGCGGCACAAATAAAAAGGCCTTTCAATCCCAAAGGACGGAAAGACCGTGGTACCACCTTAATTGCGTTTTATAAAACGCCGCTTTTGCCGCTGTAACGGGCGGAACACGCCGAGGCTTATTTCGGCCAAGGGCCGCTTTCTGCGCCGGAGCTCATGAGGCGTAATTTACGGCTGCCGTTCTGCAATGCTTTCATCACCCGCGCTGCTTTCTGCTGTTGTAACCGGCGCCGCCCATATAACTCAATCTCAGCTTTTAAAATTTTTATAAATGGTAACATAAACAAAAACAAATGTCAACATTTTATTTTACTGGTATTTTTTTGATTATCCCGCAAAGACAGAGGGGGACATCATAAACAAAGTTTCTGTTGGCAGAATATTGAGCCGGTGTAAATCGTCTGTCAAAGAGAATATTATAATACAAACGCTTTTTCGTGGGCCTAAAAAGAACAAGAAAGACAGCTTATCTTTTCGTCCAACTATTCTGCAAGGTGAATATCGGAAAAATCGGCACAGCGGCATAACAGAGAAAACATCGGGCTGAAACGACTTGGATTTGTTCATGGCTTTATGGTATAATTTTATTGAAATAACAGAGCGATAAATCGGGACTTTACAAGGGGTGATTGCTGTGAAAAATAAAAAAATCCGCTTAATAATTGTGATAATATTTGCTTTGATAGCTGCTTTGGCTATATGGTATTTATTGCCAACTGCTTTTTTAAGCAAAGTTGAAGCGTCCCATATAAAATCCATATCTGTTTTTGATGGCAATACAGGTGAAGGTTTTGATTTTAGCGATACAGATGAAATACGTTATGTTGTAAAAAATATACAAAGCGCCAAAATGAAAAAAGACACACTTTCAATAGGCTATATGGGTTATAGTTTTCATATAAGTTTCTTTGATGAAAATGGAAATGAAATTGAGAGCTTTATTATAAATAGCCCCAATACAATTCGCAAAGACCCATTTTTCTATCGTTGTGACGGCAATCTGTGTTTTGATTATTTGAAAGAACTTGAAGAAAAATATTCAAACTAATCCCTATTTATCGGGAATTTGCCGCTGTCTTAAGCGGCTGAATATACCAACCGAAAGTGGCTGCTTTCAATTTAAAGAGGGCTGCTCTTTTCGTTGCGGTTTGAAGAGAGCGGCAAGCTAAAATGACTTGGATTTGTTTACAGCCTTGTGGCATAATTTTATTGAAACAACAGAGCGATAATCGTAATTTGGAGGAGGTGACAATATGAAAAATTTTCAAAATTTCACACCGGAAAAGTATATAACATCTGACTTTCAAAAAATATCAGACGGAATTTATAAAACTAAATCCCCTTACGGTTCTGAAGACATTTTTGTAACTTCTCTTACATTTGAAATGGAACCAGAGTGCTATGGTGAGGAAGATGCATCACCCAGAAATATTACTCAAATTCCAATCGAAGGTATTCTGGATGAGTTTAATTTGTTTGTTACAGACTTCTATGAGCAATTAAATGAAAACAGTGAAACCACTTGCTATCAAGAATTTGGCTCACTCGATTTGGAAGATGTTAAAAAACTACGCACCCTAATTGGAAAGCGATTTTATGCTGTAACATATACGGACGAAGATGGGGAAGAATATTACAATATGGTAATCGAATAATCAACTCCCATTTATTGGGGAATTTGCCGCTATATTAAGCAGTTGAATACACCAACCGAAAGGGGATGTTTTCGGTTTGAAAAGGGCCGCTCTTTGTGATGTGGCTGAAAAAGAGCGGCAAGCTGTTGCGAAAACGAGAGGAAAAGTCCAACAGTAACCAAACGTCGGGATTAAGCAAGGAAAAATCGGCAGTAATTAGAAAATCTTAACAGGCTGCCAAATTCTTCGCTGAAATGACGGATAATTTCGATTTTTGTGAAATCTATCTTTCTTAAAAAGGAGTTTATGGCGCTTTTTCCGAAATTCGGCCCATTGGCAGTGTTTTAAATAAATTTTACACCGCCAACGGTATGTGAGGATAAAGTCCATAAACGAAAATTTAATATTGGTTTAAGTCGGATTTGTTTTTGATTTTTCGCAATATAATTTAAGCCTTAAAGCCGCCGTTTATAGGATTAACGGCAGACTTAAGGCTTTTTTATTTTTGGTTGTAAGGGCCGCCTATTATAGTCGGTTTACGGCGAGTCGTTTCAAAAATTAAACTTTTATGCCGTATGAGTTTTGGCATATTTTTATTATAAGCTCAACAGCCTTTTCCATTGAGTTTATAGGGATAAACTCGTAAATACCATGGAAATTGTGGCCGCCTGCGAAAATATTGGGGCAGGGAAGACCCATAAACGAAAGTCTGGCACCGTCTGTGCCGCCTCTTATGGGCTGTATAATGGGTTCTATGCCGCAATCGCGCATTGATTTTTCGGCAAGGGAAACAACGTACATTTTGTCTTCAAGTTTTTCACGCATATTTTTGTACTCGTCATAAATCTGCAAATCTATAACTCCGCCGTATTTTTTGTTAAGCTTTTTAACTGTGTCGGCCAAAAGGTTTTTCCGCTTCTCGAAGCTGTCACTGAAAAAATCCCTTATTATATATGTCATTTCACATTCCTCAACATCGCCTTTAAGGGAGCAGAGATGATAGAACCCCTCATATCCCGATGTTTTGGCGGGCGTTTCGCCGGAGGGAAGAGCCTCGGCTATTTTTGAGCCTATAAGAACGGCGTTGAGCATTTTGTTTTTGGCATATCCCGGGTGCACGTTTCTGCCGGATATTTTTATTTTGGCTTTGGCGGCGTTGAAGTTTTCAAACTCCAGCTCGCCTATGGCTCCTCCGTCCATTGTGTATGCGAAATCGGCGCCGAAAACATTAACGTCAAAGGCGTCGGCCCCGCGGCCTATTTCCTCATCGGGAGTGAAGCCTATAATTATGTCACCGTGATTTATAGTGCTGTTTTTTATTTCCTCAACGGCGGTCATTATCTCGGCTATGCCGGCCTTGTCATCGGCCCCTAAAAGCGTTGTGCCGTCGGTTGTTATTATATCCTGCCCAACATAGTCTTTCAGCTCGGGAAAGTCGGCGGGGGACATGATTTTTCCGTTGTCGAACTTTATATCTTCTCCGCTGTAGTTTTTAATTATCCTCGGCTTTATGTTTTCTCCCCTGGCCTCGGGGCTGGTGTCCATGTGAGCTATAAATCCTATTTTTGGATAGCCCTGGGCATTGGCTTTAAGTCGTGCGTATATATAGCCCTTTTTGCTGTTTACCTCAAGACCCATTTTAAGGCACTCCTCGGCAAGAATTTTTGAAAACTCAAGCTGGCCCTTTGTGCTTGGCACGGTTTCGGAGTTCTCGTTTGAGGCTGTGTTGTAGGATATATATCTTAAAAATCTGTCGGTTACGCTTTCCATAAATGTCCTCCTTATTTCTTATTTCAGTCCGCTTAAATCAAAAACGGGGGTATATTGGCTTTTGGCCGATTCTTTGCCCTGCATATATCCATTTTTAAGGCCAATTTCAAAAAAGTGGTCAATAACGCTTTGATACTCGAATGTGGTAACTCTGCGGTTAAGCTCTTTAATGTGAAGAGCCTTATACATTGGCGTATATTGGTTTAATATTGACACATATACATTATCCCCAAAAGCCTCTTTAATAAAATCAAGAATTTTAAAAGAATCTTTGCGGCATGAGGGCAAAACAAGGTGGCGTATTATAACGCCCTTAAGCATAATGCCGTTGTCGTCAAAAACAGGCGGGCCAACCTGATTGTACATTTCAACAACGGCCTTTGAGGCAACTGAAAAATAATCTTTGGCCATACTGTATTTTTCAGACAGCTCCGGCGAGAAATATTTTATATCCGGCAGATACACGTCCACAAGGCCATTCAGTATTTTGAGAGTTGAAACAAGCTCATATCCGCTTGAGTTGTAAACAATCGGTATTTTAAGGCCGTTTTTTTTGGCCATTTTAATAGCTTCGGCTATCTGGGGCGCGAAGTGGGCGCCGGAAACAATATTTATGTTGTGAACGCCTTTATTTTGCTGATTTATAAATATCTTCGCAAGCTGTTCCTCCGTAAGGAATGTTCCAAAGCCTTCTTGGCTTATTTGGTGGTTTTGGCAGAACACGCATTTAAGATTGCAGCCGGAAAAAAACACTGTTCCGGAGCCATTTTGGCCGCTTATGGGCGGTTCCTCATACATATGAACGGAAGCTAAGGCCGCCGTTATTTTATCCGGCATAAGGCAGAAGCCATACCCCTTTGTTCTGTCGGCGCCGCATATTCTTGGGCACAGACGGCAGTTTTTCATAAGCTCATTTATGTGTTGGCTGTTTGTCATGTCCATCGTTCCTTTCAAGAATATTTTAGCACCTGTGCCAATGATTTAGTATATATTTTTTAATGATTTTGTGGTAAACTCATATTCAGCGGGAGTTGCGCGCATAATAAATATTTTTGGCAGAATATAATAAGGCGGTGGTAAATATGCTTAAAAAGGAGGAACGTTTTGTAAAAAGTCAAGTTGTTTCAGAGGTTTTGTGCAACATTTGCGGAAAAAAAATTAATCCCGAGGCTGAGGATTTTGTTCATATAGAAAAACACTGGGGATATTTCTCTAAAAAGGATGGAGATTACCACGAGGCGGATATATGCGAAAGCTGCTGGGACAGCCTGTGCGGCGGCTTTAAAATAGGGCCGGAGGAATAAATTTTTTAAAAATTAAATTAACTGCTTTACTTCACAGCATTAAAATGTTAAAATATAAATAACGCGGCGAATAAATATTTGTATACTGTGAAGGTGTGATTAACTTTGAACAACAAAATAAAAAGTGCTTTTGCCGACAAGCTTTTTGAGTATATACTTACCATGAAAACGGTTGACGAGTGCTATCAGCTTTTTGAGGACTTGTGCACTGTGCACGAGATTAACGCCATAGCCCAAAGAATGGCCGTTGCCGAAATGCTTGACCGTAAGTGCACGTACATTGAAATTGCCGAAAAAACAGGCGCGTCAACAGCCACCATAAGCAGGGTTAACAGAGCCCTTACGTACGGAACCGACGGGTATAAGCTGGCTATTGACCGGCTTAACGAGAAAAACAGTAAAAAAAATGAAAATAACGAGTAAAATAAACGGGAAGTTATTTGTTATTCAATTAGCTTCCTATATTTTATGCTCAATTTAGAAATGGAGAATTTTGCCATGATAACATTTGAAAATTTGAACCCAATGCAAAAGGAGGCTGTATTAAGCCAAGAGGGACCGGTTTTGATATTAGCCGGAGCCGGTTCGGGAAAAACAGGCGCCCTTACGGTTAGAATGGCGGGCCTTATAGAATCGGGAGTTAAGCCTTGGAACATATTGGCCATAACATTTACAAACAAAGCCGCCAGAGAGATGAGGCAGAGGGTTTTAGAGGCCGTTGGAGAGGCGGCTAAGGATATGTGGGTTTCCACTTTCCACTCGGCCTGCGTAAGAATTTTAAGGCGGGACATTGACAAAATAGGCTATGACAGGAACTTTTCAATATACGACACCGACGACAGCCTTAGGGTTATGAAGGACGTTTTTGGAAGGCTGGGCTTCAGTCTTACGGACAAAACCCTTACGGTGAAGGGCGCCCTTGCGGAAATAAGCAATGCAAAAGAAGCGATGCTCTCTCCGTCGGACTATATGAAAGAAAACAGCGGCGATTTAAGAAAATCCAAAATAGCCCAAGCTTACAGGGAGTATGACTTAAGACTTAAAAACAGCAACGCCCTTGATTTTGACGACATAATATACAACACCGTAAGACTTTTCAGGGAATGCCCCGATGTGCTGGACTACTATCAGGAAAAATTCAGATACATAATGGTTGACGAGTATCAGGATACAAACACAAGCCAATATCAGCTTGTTAGGCTTTTGGCTATGAAATATAAAAACCTGTGCGTTGTGGGCGATGACGACCAGTCTATTTACGGCTGGAGAGGGGCCAACATACGCAACATACTTGACTTTGAGAAGGATTTTCCAAACACAAAGGTTATTAAGCTGGAGCAGAACTACCGCTCAACAAAAACCATACTTAAAGCGGCCAACGCCGTTATAAAGCACAACGGCGAAAGAAAGGACAAATCCCTTTGGACCGACAATGACGAGGGACGCATAATAATGGGATACAGGGCGGATAATGAGTATGACGAGGGAAGGTTTATAGCCGAGAAAATTGACCAGCTTATAATGGACGATGGCAGGGATTATAAGGATTTTGCCGTGCTTTACCGCACCAACGCCCAGTCCAGAGCCATTGAGGAGCAGTTTGTTAAAAAAAGCGTGCCATACAGGCTGTGCGGCGGAACAAGGTTTTATGACCGCAAGGAAATAAGGGACATACATTCCTACCTTAAGGCCATAGCTAACCCCAACGACGACATAGCCGTTAAAAGAATAATAAACGTGCCCAAAAGAGGCATAGGCGACACATCTGTTGAAAGGGCCTCGGCTTTGGCAGCACAAAATAATTTAAGTCTTTACGAGGCTCTTCCAGTGGCGGCCGTAAGCGGCGAGATAGGCAGAAGCGCAAAAAACTTTGGCTCTTTCTATCAGCTTATGGAAAGCCTTAAAAAAGACAGGGAAACGATGAACTCGGCTGAGTTTATAGAAAACGTGGCCAAAAAAACAGGATATATTGAAATGCTTGAGCTTGAGGGTACCGAGGAGGCCCAAGGGCGTATTGAGAACATAGGCGAGTTTGTGTCAAAAGCCGCCGAATATGTTGAAACGACGGGAGATACGTCTTTAGAGGGATTTTTGGAGGAAGTGGCTCTTGTGGCCGACGTGGATTCTTACGAGGAAAACGAGAACACAGTTGTGCTTATGACTTTGCACTCCGCCAAGGGTCTGGAGTTTCCGGTGGTGTTTTTAGCCGGAATGGAGGAAGGCCTTTTTCCGGGATACAGAAGCATAATGAGCGGCGACGAGCGTGAGATTGAGGAAGAAAGGCGTCTTTGCTATGTGGGTATTACAAGGGCAAGGGAGGAGCTTTATATCACTCACGCCAAAACAAGAATGCAGAACGGAAACATTCAGTATAACCAGCCGTCAAGGTTTTTAAAGGAAATACCGCCCCATATAATAAGCTGGCTTAATGGCGAAAAATCGGGCGGGGATTTTGGCATAGGCGGCTCATTCTCACACTCAAGCGGCGGGGGAATGGCATTTGGACGCAGGAGAGGCCCGATTTCTCCAATATCCTCCGGCGCAGCCTATGGCCTTAAAAGCAAAATTGAGGCTGAAATACCTCAGCCGAAGGATTTTAAGCTGTCATTTGGCGAGGGCGACAAGGTTAGAGCCCCCAAATACGGTATAGGCGTTGTTAAAAGCGTTAAGCCGGCGGGAGCCGATTTTGAGGTTGAGGTGTCTTTCCCG
>CAJFUS010000238.1 GCA_904420235.1 Candidatus Neoanaerotignum tabaqchaliae | reverse complement strand
CGCAAAGGAGGCGGATTTATGATTTTACTTATAGATAACTATGACAGTTTTTCCTATAACCTATATCAGCTTGTGGGAGAGATTGAGCCGGATATTAAAGTTATACGAAATGATGAAATGACGGTTGAAGAAATCGGAAGGCTTAAACCGGAGCGCATAATTATATCGCCGGGGCCTGGGAGACCGGAAAATGCCGGAATTATTATAGAAGCCGTAAAAAAACTTGGGGCGGATATTCCAATTCTTGGTGTGTGCCTTGGACATCAGGCAATTTGCGCCGCCTTTGGGGCCGATATTGTTTATGCCGATAAATTAATGCACGGCAAGCAGTCAAATGTAAATTTTGATTTGGATTGCCCGCTGTTTAAAGGCTGCCCCAAAACCGCCCCCGTAGCAAGATACCATTCATTGACGGCGGACACGGATTCTATCGGAGAGGATTTGAAAATAACCGCCGCAACCGAAAACGGTGAGATTATGGCCGTATGCCACAGGGATTATCCCATATTCGGCGTTCAGTTTCATCCGGAATCCATAATGACCCCCGACGGAAAAACAATGCTTAAAAATTTTATAAAGGAGATATGACATATGATTAAAGAGGCTATTGTTAAAATTGTTAATAAACAGGACCTTACTTATGACGAGGCCTATACGGTTATGAACGAAATTATGAGCGGCGAAAGTTCTCCGACACAGAACGCGGCATTTTTGGCGGCCCTTTCAACAAAAAGCGCCAGGGCCGAAACAACGGACGAGATAGCCGGCTGCGCCGCGGCCATGCGCGCCCATGCCACAAAGGTTGAAACCGATATGGAGCTGTTTGAAATAGTTGGAACGGGAGGGGACAACGCCCACAGCTTTAATATTTCCACAACATCGGCCATTGTGGCGGCTGCCGGAGGCGTTAAGGTGGCAAAGCACGGCAACAGGGCCGCGTCGTCAAAATGTGGAACGGCCGATTGTTTGGAGGCTCTTGGCGTAAACATTCAGCAAAGCCCTCAAAAGTGCGTTGAGCTTTTGAACAAAGTTGGCATGTGCTTCTTCTTCGCACAAAAATATCATACGTCAATGAAATATGTGGGAGCCATACGCAAGGAACTGGGGTTCAGAACGGTGTTTAACATTCTTGGGCCTCTCACGAACCCGGGAACGCCGTCAATGCAGCTTTTGGGCGTGTACGACGATTATCTTGTTCAGCCGTTGGCTCAGGTGCTTATTAATCTTGGCGTAAAACGCGGCATGGTTGTGTACGGCCAGGAAAAGCTGGACGAGATTTCGTTAAGCGCGCCTACAACCGTATGTGAGTTTAAAGACGGCTGGATGAAAAATTATACTATCACTCCGGAACTTTTCGGTTTTGAACGCTGCCTTAAAAGCGACCTTGCAGGCGGCACGCCTGAGGAAAACGCCCAAATAACCCTGTCTATTTTAAATGGCGAGAAGGGCCACAGAAGGAACGCCGTTTTAATGAACGCCGGGGCGGCCCTTTATATAGGAGGAAAAGCCGAAACAATGGAAGAGGGCGTAAAATTGGCGGCGGAGCTTATAGACTGCGGAAGGGCCGCCGATACATTGAAAAGGCTTATTGAAATAAGCAACTCTCCGGAGGTGGAAGAATGACAATTCTTGACCAAATAGCCTTATATGCCAAAGAAAGAGTTGCGAAAGCCGAAAGAGAAATGCCCTTGGAGGAAATTAAAAAGAAGGCGCTGTCGCTTCCAAAGGGAAATTTTGATTTTGAAACGGCCCTTAAAAAACAGGGTATTTCATTTATATGCGAGTGCAAAAAAGCCTCGCCGTCAAAGGGAATTATATCCGATGATTTTAATTATGTTGATATAGCTAAGGAATATGAGGCGGCAGGGGCTGACTGTATATCCGTTCTTACGGAACCAAAGTGGTTCCTTGGAAAAAACGAGTATTTAAAGGAAATTGCCAATGCCGTTTCAATTCCATGCTTAAGAAAGGATTTTGTTGTTGACAAATATATGGTGTATGAGGCCAAAATTCTTGGAGCCTCGGCTGTGCTTTTAATATGTTCCATATTGACTGGGAAGGACCTTAAAGAATATATTAATATTTGTGATGAGCTTGGTATTTCAGCACTTGTTGAGGCCCATGACGAAGTAGAAGTTGAAAAGGCATTGAACGCCGGTGCGAGAATAATAGGAGTTAATAACAGAAATTTAAAGGATTTTACGGTTGATACGGAAAACAGCCGCCGCCTTAGGGAGCTTGTTCCGAAAGACGTGATATTTGTTTCAGAAAGTGGTGTGAAAACATACGATGATGTGGCAAGGCTTAAAGAAATAGGGGCCGACGCCGTACTTATAGGCGAAACACTTATGAGAGCGGAGGATAAAAAAGCTAAGCTGAATGAGCTGAGAGGTGTTTTATGACAAAAATTAAGCTGTGCGGCCTTTTCAGGCCATGCGACATAGAGGCGGCAAACGGTCTTATGCCGGAGTATATCGGTTTTGTTTTTGCCTCAAAAAGCCCAAGATATATATATCCACAAAAGGCTGCGGAGCTTAGGCTTATTCTTAAAAGAGAGATTAAGGCCGTAGGCGTATTTGTTGGCGAAAGGGCGGAAAATATAGCGGACTTATTAAATGCCGGAGTTATTGATATTGCTCAGCTTCACGGCGGCGAAAGCGAGGAATATATAAAAAGCCTGCGTTATCTTACTGATAAGCCAATTATTAAGGCCTTCAGAATTGACGGACCTGATGACGTGAGACAGGCGGAAAAATGCTCGGCCGATTATGTTTTGCTGGATTCGGGAAACGGCGGAACAGGCACTGCTTTTGAATGGGAGCTTATAAAAAATATCAAAAGACCCTATTTTCTTGCCGGCGGCCTTGATGCCGAAAACGTTGGAAAGGCCGTTAATATGTTAAAACCCTATGCCGTTGACGTAAGCTCCGGCATTGAGACCAATGGATTGAAAGACGGGATTAAAATGGCGGATTTTGTTGCCGCCGTAAGAAAGGAAGATGAGATATGACAAATAAAAACGGACGTTTCGGCGTTCACGGCGGGCAGTACATACCCGAAACACTTATGAACGCCGTTATAGAATTGGAAGAAGCCTATAACTACTATAAAAACGACAGAGAATTCAACAGAGAGCTTACGGAATTATTTAATAATTACGCCGGAAGGCCGTCAAGACTGTATTTTGCTGAAAAGATGACCGCGGATTTAGGCGGGGCCAAAATATATCTTAAGCGGGAGGATTTGAATCATACAGGAGCCCACAAAATAAACAACGTTCTTGGGCAGGCCCTTTTGGCTAAAAAAATGGGCAAAACGAGGCTTATTGCCGAAACGGGAGCCGGACAGCATGGCGTTGCCACGGCCACGGCGGCGGCCCTTATGGGCATGGAATGCGTTGTTTTTATGGGCGAGGAGGACACTGTGCGTCAGGCCCTTAACGTTTACAAAATGCGTCTGCTGGGGGCCGAGGTAGTTCCCGTTAAAACGGGAACAGCAACCCTTAAGGACGCTGTTTCGGAGGCTATGAGGGAGTGGACCTCCAGAATAAGCGACACTCACTATTGCCTTGGCTCCGTTATGGGGCCGCACCCTTTTCCAACAATAGTACGCGATTTTCAGGCTGTTATATCGAAGGAAATTAAAGAACAGCTCCTTGAAAAAGAGGGACGCCTTCCAAATGCCGTTGTGGCATGCGTAGGCGGAGGCTCAAACGCCATTGGCAGTTTTTATCACTTCATTAACGACAATGAAGTTAAGCTTATCGGCTGTGAGGCCGCAGGAAGGGGAATTGACACATTTGAAACGGCTGCTACAATAAACACCGGAAGAATTGGCATATTCCATGGCATGAAGTCCTATTTTTGTCAAGACCAGTATGGCCAGATAGCCCCTGTATATTCAATATCGGCCGGCCTTGATTATCCGGGAGTAGGGCCGGAGCACGCCTATCTGTATGATATTGGCAGAGCACAGTATGTTCCCATAACTGACGAAGAAGCCGTTAACGCCTTTGAGTATCTTTCAAAAACAGAAGGCATTATACCGGCCATAGAGTCGGCCCACGCTGTTGCTTACGCTTTAAAAGCGGCTCCCGAAATGGGAAAAGACGAAATTATGGTTATAACCATATCGGGCAGAGGAGATAAAGACTGCGCCGCTATTGCCCGTTACAGAGGGGAGGATATAAATGAGTAATATTAAAAAAGCTTTTGAAAACGGAAAAGCCTTTATACCTTTTATTACATGCGGAGACCCTGATTTGGAAACAACAGCCTTATGCGTGCGCGCGGCAGCAGAAAACGGGGCCGACCTTATTGAGCTGGGAATACCGTTTTCGGACCCTACGGCTGAAGGACCGGTTATTCAGGGAGCAAATATAAGGGCCCTTAAGGGCGGAGTTACAACGGACAAAATTTTTGATTTTGTTAAGGAGTTAAGGAAAGATGTGAAAGTGCCCATGGTGTTTATGACATACGCCAATGTGGTGTTTTCATACGGCGCCGAAAAATTTATATCCGCCTGCCGAGATATAGAAATTGACGGACTTATACTGCCGGATTTGCCCTATGAGGAAAAAGAAGAGTTTTTGCCGCTTTGTCATAAATATGGCGTTGATTTGGTGTCGCTTATAGCTCCCACATCAGAAAACAGAATAGCCATGATTGCGAAAGAGGCGGAAGGATTTTTATATATTGTGTCAAGCCTTGGGGTGACGGGAACAAGAAGTGAGATAAAAACCGACATAGCCTCAATAGTTAATGTGGTTCGCGAGAACACAAACGTGCCCTGTGCCGTAGGCTTTGGCATATCAACGCCGGAGCAGGCTAAAAAAATGGCCGATGTTTCGGACGGAGCTATTGTAGGCTCAGCCATTATAAAACTTATTGAAAAATACGGAAAAGACGCGCCTAAATATGTGGGAGAGTATGTAAAGTCCATGAAGGATGCCTTAAGATAGTCTGATTTTCCATTTATTGAAATAAAAAAGCTGTTTTTAACTGAAATATTGTTAAAAACAGCTTTTTTATTTTTTGTTTTAGTGGACTTAAATATGGAATTTTGTTAATATAAAAATGAGAGTTTGTTTTGAAGAATTATGCAATGATTTCTCATTTAGAAGCTGTTGTAGGTATTAAAAGTGCTTGTTAAGCTTAAGCATAATAATGTGCGGAAGGCTTGAATGTATGTTTTATTGACGTGCTTTTAAAAAGGGATTTTTATGTTATGCGCATTAGGACATTGGAATAGGTTATAGTTTGATGTGATTAGGGAGTTACTTTAGGTCTAAAAATATGGGTATGCGAAAGGAGAAAATTATGGAAATAACTAAAGCGGCCATAATCGGTTTTGGGGCCATAGGCTGTGTTTACGGAAGAAGGCTTTATAACTTAATGGGAGACAATTTTGCTGTTGTGGCCGGAGGACAAAGAGCCGAAAGGCTTAGAAAAAACGGCGAAACAATAAACGGCGAAAAAATAACTCCTGTTGTGGTTGAGCCTGATAACAAAGATTGGGAAGCCGACCTTATTATTTTCTCGGTTAAAAATTATCAGCTTGAAGGCGCTATTGACGATGTTAAAAATTTGGTGGGACCGAACACCGTTATTCTTACAATTATGAATGGCGTTTCAGCAAGGGAAAAAATAAGCGAGGCATATCCGAATAACACTGTGCTTTACGGCTTAAGCAAGGCCGACGCCGAAAGAACGCCTGAAGGCGTTAACTGCACATGGGAGGGCGTTATACAGTTCGGCGAGGCCGACAACACCGTTATGAGCGAGAAAGTTAAGGCTGTGAAGGAGCTTTTTGACAGGGCCTTAATTCCAAACGAGGTATGTGAGGATATGCTTAGGGCTGTATGGATTAAATTTATGCGCAACGTAGGCATGAACCAGCTTTCGGCCATAACTGGAGCGCCATATGGCGGATTTATTAATATACCTGAGCTTACGAAGGCTCTTAGAGAAGTTATGGAAGAGGTTATGGCTATTGCCAAAAAGAAGGGAATAGACATAACGGAAAAGGACATTGACGAATCGGTTGAGGTTATATCCGGCTCAGACCCTCTTGGCAAAACGTCTATGCTTCAGGATATAGAGGCCAAGCGTAAAAGCGAGGTTGACAGCTTTTCAAAAGTGGTTATTGAGGAAGGCAAAAAGGTTGGAGTGCCTACGCCTTGGAACGACAGAATTTATCTTTTAATAAAAACAAAAGAAAAACTGTACGGCGTGGAATAAAAGTTGATATTGTAAATTTAAAATATTTTTAGTATAAAACAGAAGGGATTTTGTTTTGCTTTAGTTTCCATTATAAAATTATGCGGCAGCGGGCCGAATTTTTGGCGTATAATAAAATTTTAAAACAATTATTAAGTATGGCGTGGGATAAAAAGTCCCATGCCATATTTTTTAGTTATAAGAATTTAAGCCAGAGGAAAGAATTATAGTATTCTTTGCTTTAATTACTTGTAACTGGAGATGTGGTTTAATGGACAGAAAAATTATAATCAATATTTTTATAATCGGCTTTGCAATGTTCGCCATATTTTTTGGGGCCGGAAATATAGTGTTTCCGCCGGATATTGGCATAATGTCTGGAAATAAATGGTTTCAGGCATCCCTGGGGCTTTCGCTTTCGGCAATAATTTTGCCGGCGGCCACAATTATAGCTGTTGACAACATGGGCGGACGTTTTAAAAATATATGCCTTCCGGTGGCGCCGTGGTTTGCAGGGGTGTATATGATTTTTTTCGCCATATTTATTTTGACCTGCGCAATACCAAGGCAGGGCGGCGTAAGCGTTGAAACAGGGGTTTTCGGCGTTGTGCCGAGCTTGGGAGAAAGCTACGTTTCTTTTATTACAGCCCTTTTTATATATTTTTTTATTGTAGCCTGCCTTACTATTAATCCGTCGTCTATTGTTGATATTATAGGCAAGGTTTTAACTCCGTTTCTTATAGCCACGCTGTTTTTTATAGTTATAGAATCATTCTTAAACCCCATAGCACAGCCTGTTGACACCGGGATGGAGGGCGTTTTTACTTACGCTTTTTTGCAGGGCTATCAAACGGGAGATGTGGCCGTTGGAATTGTTATAGCTGAAACATTCATAAATTCCATAAAAGAAAAAGGATATAGGGGAATAGGCGTAAGAAAAAAAATAACTTTAAGCGCATCTTTTATAGCCTCTGTTGGACTGTTTATTGTTTACGGCGGGCTTTTATATTTGGGGGCCACAGGCTCGTCAGTATTTGAGGCCGGAACCGACCACACGGCTCTGCTTTCGGGGCTTGTGAACACTGTCGCCGGACGGGCGGGAAACATAGCCGTTGGAATAGGCGTTTTTATAGCCTGTTTAACAACTACCGCCGGACTTGTTTCAACCATAGCAGCATTAACTTTTGAGCTTACGGGCGGTAAAATAAAATACAGATTTTGCGTTTTGTCTTTCTGTGTTTTGGGCTTTGCCATTGGAAGCGCAGGCGTATCAAAAATAATAACATACACATATCCTATTTTCGCCCTTATATATCCAACGTCCATAGTGATAACGCTTCTTGGCTGTTTTAAAAGGTTTATACCCAATCATGGGGCATGGAAAGGTGCCGTTATTATGTCCGCCGTTATAGGAATTTACGAGATGTTTGACGCTCTGAACAAAAGCGGCGTTACAAGATTTGATTTTGGGATAATTGAAAATATTTATAATATGATACCTTTTTGGGATTACGGCTTTGCGTGGGCAGTTCCGTCGGCCATAGGTTTTATAATAGGAGCGGCGGTTGTTAAGTTTTTGGGAGGGAAACCGTATCCAATGCTGGAGGAGGAATAATAGGTTAATATAATACTTTTAAAACGCGGGATAATGAAAAATCGGCCTTAAAGGGCCGTTTTTTGTATATTGATTTTATATTTAACAACAAAAATAATTGATTATAAAAAGACGGCTTGATTGCAGTTGTAAAAAAATGGCGGAACAGATTAAGAATGAATAATTTATATAAGGAAGTAACTGCCGCCGCTTGACATACATAGAATATCAAGGTATGATATACATAGATTATCAATGTATATTTATTGGGAGGCGGCGCTATGGATAAAGGACTTATTGGCGGAAGCACGGTACTTATGCTTTTATCGCTTATTTCAAGAAAAGACAAATACGGATATGAAATTATAAAGGAGCTTAAGGAAAAGAGCGACAACACATTTAATTTTAAAGAAGGCACATTATATCCGGTGCTTCACCGTATGGAAAACAACGGTCTTATTAAATCATACAGAAAGGAGGCAGAAAACGGGAAGGAAAGAAAGTATTACTCAATTACTAATTTGGGAAAGGAACGTCTTGAGGAAGAAAAGCTTCAGTGGGAGAAGTTTACCGTTTCCGTAGGCAAGGTGATTGGGGGCGGAAAGTATGCGGCCTTTGAGTGATTATGATTTTGTTAACAGAGTTTTGAGCCATGTTAAATTTAAATATGACCATGCCGAAATAGCCAAGGAGCTTAACGAGCACATTGAGGATATGGCCGATGAGCTTATGAAAAGCGGAATTGATGAGTCAAAGGCCAAAGAAATGGCCGAGGGCTTTATGGGCGACCCAGACGAGATAGGAGAGGAACTTAACAGAGAGCACAGCGCCGTTTTAGGCTGGGTGTGGCGTATAAGCAGAATAATTGTTATAGCGCTTTTTATAATGCTTATGCCAACTTTTTTAAACACGGGGCTTCTCGCGGCGAACACCGCGCTTAATGTTTTTGAGGGCTATGGTGAAAATGAGGCCGAGAGTGTTGTAAAAACGGACATAAACGGAAAAATTGACGACGTTTATATATTTGTTGATGAGGTGCGGCTATATGACAACGGCAATATAGACGTATGTTATAGAACGCTGCATAATCCATTTGGAAAATCTCAAATTTGGTCATTCAGCCTTAACGGCTGTTTTAAAGACGAGCTGGGAAACAAATACTACGGCGGAGGAAGCAGCAGCGCCGGATTTGTGTCATACAATATAAGCAGACTTGAGAATTTCAGCCCTGAAGCCAAAGAGCTTATTATAGATTATGACTATAACGGCAGAAAGCTTTACGGCAAAATTTTACTGCGGGGAGATGAGGCAAAGTGACAAGAAAAAAGCAGACAATTATATTTCTGGCGCTTATATTTATTTTTCTCTTCATTTATATGCGTTTTAGCGGCAGACATTTTACGCCGGAGGCTGTGCTTAACGCCAATGAATTGGGACTTCACTATGGTCCTTCGGAAAAAGTGCTTTTGAAGTATCATGGAGATGAAAACAACATGCTTGTTATAGGAAAGGTTGACGAAAGGGGCCTTTCGGTTATACCGGCAAAAAGGAGCATGCTTGTGTTTTGGAAGCTGGAGGGCGGCAGTGTGCCGGGATATATAGGCTTTGATTATCCGGACGACAGGGCGAAAGCCAACTATTCTTCAAAATATAGTCTTATATATGGGATTACAGATTTAGACGAAGCCGCAAAGGCCGACGTTGAGGTTATATATAAAAATAACAACATGAGCGATTTTGAAACGGCCGGTGAATACAGCATGGAAATTGACGGAGACGGGTTTTTCTTTTGCGCTGTGGAGCCTGTTGATAACGAAAGCTGGTATTACATAAACAAAACCGTAATATACGATAAAAACGGAAATGTTTTGTTTAACGATATTAATTGACGGAAGATGTGATAGACTTGTTTGATGATTTAAGCTTATACATACACATACCTTTTTGTGTAAGAAAGTGTCTCTACTGCGATTTTCCTTCCTATGGGGGAATGGAAAATTATTATGACGATTATGTAAAACGTATTTGCAGTGAAATAGAAAAAGCAGGAGAAGTTTGCTCAAAATATAAAATAAACACAGTTTTTATAGGCGGCGGAACGCCGACGGTGCTTAAAAGCGGCAGTTTGGAAAAAATAATGAAGACTGTTTTTGATAATTATAATGTAGTTAAAGACGCGGAAATAACCTGCGAGGCCAATCCGGGAACGTTGGATATGGCTAAGCTTAGGGATATGCGCGCTATGGGTATAAACAGGCT
>CAJFUS010000237.1 GCA_904420235.1 Candidatus Neoanaerotignum tabaqchaliae | reverse complement strand
TCTGCAAATTTTACAGCCTCTCGTATGTCATGGGTCACAAGAATTCGAGTTTTATTATTTAAAATAACATTTATACTTTCTATAATATTGTTTTTAAGAGCCGGCTCTATGCCTTTAAACGGCTCGTCAAAAACATATAAATCAGCGTCTCTTAAAACAGCTCTGGCTATAGCAGCCCTGCGTCTCATTCCTCCGCTTGACTGAAACGGATATTTATTACGGCTTTCATAAATCTCAAATATTTTAAGTATTTCGTCAATATTACGCCTATTGGCCGCCACACAGGCATTCTGTTTCAGAGTAAGCGTTTCTATAAGCCGGTCCTCTTGAAAAACGGCCGACATTTTCTTAACATTCTTCACTTCAACGGTTCCACAGTCAGGTTTAACAAGCCCCAAAAGCATATTTATTACCGTTGTTTTGCCGCAGCCCGAAGGCCCAAGAACAGCCGTTGAAGCTCCTTCATTAAATGTGCAGCTAAAATTTTTAAGCACAGGCCGGCCGTAAAACTTACAAACATTATTAATCTCTATCATTATACGAACACTTCCATTTTTAAAAGCAATCAAGGCTCTGAAAATTCCAGTTTAATTTTTAAAATTTTTTAAAAATATTTTATGTTGCCACGCAATAATAAACCGATTTTAAACTTCTTTCTGTTCCGCTTTTTCAATTTCACTTTTAAAACGCAGTTTATTAAATATCAGTTTCATAACATTTTCGGCAAAAAAGCTTAAAACGGCCACAGTTAATGTCCACGCAAAAAGTTCGGGAGTTTCAATATAAATTTTGGACTCATAGAGCTTTCGGCCGATAGACATGGCAGGCACACTTATAACCTCCGCGGCAATAGCGGATTTCCAAGCAAAACCAAGCCCTGTTACACAGGCCGTTCTGAAATACGGCAAACATTGTGGAACATATATAAGCCACAATTTTTTTCCTGCTCCAAACTCAAAAATATCGGCCATTTCAATAAGTCCTTTATCAGTTTGGGAAAGCCCCTGATATACGTTTCCCCACACAAGAGGAAGCACCATTAAAAAGGCTATAAACGCCGGAACAAAACCGGATTTTATCCATAAAAGAGCCAATATTATAAACGACGCCACAGGTATTGAGCGTATAGCACTTATAAGCGGATAAAAAACAATTTGGCACAACCTAAAACGGTAGCACAACGCCGCTAAAATTGTGCCAAAAATCACAGCGGATAAAAATCCGGCCACCACACGCAATATAGAAAAAGAAACCGTAAGCCAAAAATCTACTTTTGTCCCCTCAAAAACTAACGCCTGAATTACAGACCTTAAATCAGGCAAAAGCAGTTCCTTCCCCACAGCCATGCTGATACACTGATACACCGCCGCCCAAAATATCAAAACTATAAGTTTTGAGAAAATATTTTTTAATTTCCGGTTCAAAATAAACACCCTTCAGTTACTGAATTGAATAATAAAAGTCTTCCTCCGGAAGTTTTCCGCCTATGGACTTAGGATTTGAGGAAAACATTACATCAATAAATTTATCCATTATATCCTTCATGTTATCCCCGTCAACATAGGATATATTGCATTTAGGTATGGCGCTTTCCGCGATTTCTCTGTCTTCTATAATACCGTATGACACAACATATTCCGCCGCCTTCGATGTGTTTGTATTTACATAATCTATAGACTGGCTGTATTCCTCAGCAAGAGTTTTAATGGCTTCGGAGTTATTTTGAGCATACTCCCTGCGTACAACCAAGCAGCCCATTGGAAGCGAATTTGGAACACCATTAAAACTTAAACCGGTATACTGGTCCCAGCATTGGGCAATATCAAGGGCTATTCTTAAGTCATTATTTTTTGAAAGCGCCACGTCAACATAAGGCTCCGGCAAAAGAGCATTGTCAACTTGTCCTGACGCAACAGCCGCCGCCAATTCATCATGAGAACTCATAAACTTCACGTCAACATTTTCAGCGCCCGAGCTTGATATTATATAATTAAGCACATATTCAGGAACGGCCCCTTGGCCCGATGAATATATAGTTTTATTTGAAAGGTCATCAGCAGAATTTATGCTGTTTCCATTTTCTATAAGGTAAAGTGTTCCAAGGGTATTGATTGCAACAACCTGAACTCCGCCCTCCGTTTTATTATACAAAGCGGCAGCTACATTGGAAGGCACCGCCGCAGCATCAGCCTCACCGGAAACAATACGTCCAACAACTGTGTCCGGAGACGTTTCTATTGTAAAATTATAGTTTCCAACAGCGTTTCCGTTGTCGCTTTTTTCCATAAGACTTGC
>CAJFUS010000236.1 GCA_904420235.1 Candidatus Neoanaerotignum tabaqchaliae | reverse complement strand
TTTTATTATAATCAAAGGGAATTTTTATGTCCGCCTCATCGCCGGAAGGCTCTTTTGAACCACGCGGCTATCGCCTATTTTTCTTGATACAACAAAAAACAGCCTCGCCGCAAAAACGGCTTAGGCTGTTTTTTATTTTTGAATTTCCTTAAATTGTAAGGACTATGGTTATTTCGCTTAAATAAAATTAGTCCGGTTTTAAAACTTATTACTTGGCGTATTCCGTGGCTCTTGTCTCTCTTATAAGGCTTACTTTTATCTGGCCCGGATACTCCAGCTCGTCCTCTATTTTTTTAGCTACGTCCCTTGCCAAAAGTGTAAGGTTATCGTCGCTTACCTCTTCGGGTATAACAATAATCCTAAGCTCGCGGCCGGCCTGTATGGCGAAGGATTTCTCAACGCCCTTAAAGTTGTCGCCAATTTCCTCCAGCTTCTCAAGACGCTTAATGTAGCTTTCAAGGGTTTCCCTTCTGGCCCCCGGCCTTGCCGCCGATATGGCGTCGGCCGCCTGAACAAGAACGGCCACAATAGACTGTGGGTCTACATCGCCGTGGTGAGCCTCTACGGCGTTTATTATAATGTCGGATTCCCTGTGCTTTTTAAGCAGGTTAACGCCAATGCTGACATGGGAGCCCTCAACCTCATGGTCTATGCTCTTTCCTATGTCGTGAAGAAGTCCGGCGCGCTTGGCAGTGTTAACGTCAACGCCCAGCTCCGCCGCCATAATGCCCGCTAAGTGCGAAACCTCTATGGAGTGCTTAAGTACGTTTTGGCCATAGCTTGTACGATATTTAAGCTTGCCAAGAAGCCTTACAAGCTCGGGGTGAAGTCCATTTACGCCGGTTTCAAATGTGGCGGCCTCGCCTTCCTCGCGTATAATAACTTCTACCTCTTTTCTGGCCTTTTCAACCATTTCCTCAATTCTTGACGGGTGAACGCGTCCGTCCACAATAAGCTTTTCAAGGGCTATGCGGGCAACCTCGCGCCTTATAGGGTCGAAACCGGAAAGTATAACGGCTTCCGGAGTGTCGTCTATAATAAGGTCTATGCCCGTAAGCGTTTCAAGGGCCCTTATGTTTCGTCCCTCGCGGCCTATAATTCTGCCCTTCATCTCGTCGTTTGGAAGCTGAACAACAGAAACCGTTGTTTCGGCAACATGGTCAACGGCGCATCTTTGAATGGCGTTGGCCACAATTTCCCTTGATTTTTTATCGGCGTCCATTTTGGCTTTGGCCTCAATTTCCCTAACCATAATGGCCGCCTCGTGTCTTACGTCGTTTTCTATTGTGTTAAGAAGATAGTTTTTAGCTTCTTCCCTCGTAAGACCGGAAATTCTTTCAAGTTCCTCAAGTTGTTTATCGTGAAGCGCCTGAACATCGGCTTTTTGCTTTTCAAGCTCCTCTATTTTGCCGTTTAAAACCTCTTCCTTTCTTTCATAGGAATCAGCCTTGCGGTCGAGAGACTCCTCTTTTTGAACAAGACGTCTTTCCGTTCTTGAAAGCTCGTTCCTTCTTTCCCTAACCTCACGTTCCAGCTCGTTTTTGGATTTTATACTTTCTTCCTTAGCTTCAAGCAGAATTTCCTTTTTTTTGGCTTCCGCCTCTTTTTTAGCATCTTCAACTATTTTTACTGCTTTGTCTTCAGCGACGCCTATTTTGGCCTCGGCAACGCGTTTTCTATAGTTAATGCCTATTACTAAGCCAAGAAGTATTCCAACAACAGCGATAGCAATTAACTCAACTATTGGAAACACCCCCTTATAAAGTTTTCAAAGTACAATATTAACGGCGCAAAGCCGCTCTTATTATATTATAACCTTTCAACAATCGTGTCAAGGGTGTTTTGCCAATAAGGGCAAAAAGATAAAAAATTATACAATATTTTCAGCTAAATATAACAATTTTAATGCAAAATATCAAAAAAATATACATTATAGAACATATTAAATTTTTTTAATTTACATAAATCGTAAACTAAAAGGAGTAATTTTTAACATCGTCAATATCTATGGCTGGGTGCAGAGTTATGTTTATGGCATTTCCTATTATGTCTGAAAGCCGTTCTATGGTGGAATCCACCTCTTTTGGCGTTACAAACATATTGCCGGAATATGGTTCAAGGGCGTTAAAAATATCCTCAAACTTGTCCTCCTCCATAAGAGTTTTAATACATTTAAAAATCTCTCCGCTGCCGCCGCTTTTTTCGGCCATAGACGACAAAACATTCTCCAATGTGTCATTAACAAGGGTGGCCGCATCAACAACCGTTGGCACGCCTATGGCTATAACGGTCGCGCCCAATGTTTCCTTGTTCAGGGGCATTCGGCTGTTGCCCACCCCTGAGCCGGGATTAATGCCGGTGTCGGAAATTTGTATTGTAGAGTTAACGCGGCTTACGCTGCGGGCCGCCAGGGCGTCTATAGCTATAACGGCTTGAGGCTTCGTTTTTTCCACAACGCCTTTTATTATTTCCGAAGTCTCTATGCCCGTTATGCCAAGCACCCCAGGGGATATGGCGGACACGTCGCCTACGGAGTTTTTAACCTCGTCGGGAAAAGAATTTAATATGTGTCGGGTAACAAGAATTTTGCTCACAACCTTTGGCCCAAGGGCGTCCGGCGTAACGTTCCAGTTTCCAAGGCCCACCACAAGAAATTTTTTATGCTTTTCAGGCCCAGCCAGCTCCTTAAGCTTTTCCGAAAGAATAAGAGTTACATTTTTTTGAAGCTGCGGGCTGTTTTCTCTAAGTCCCTGCGCCTCTATTGTTATATAGCTGCCTATGGGCTTTCCCATAAGCTCGCTGCCTTTTTCGTTTGTTATATCCACCTTTGTAACTATAACGCCTTCATTTTCTTCGCTTTCAACCGTTACGCCGTCGGCGGATTTTTCTTTCCCCAGCAGAACCTCGCTGGCCTCAAGGGCCAAGTCGGTGCGTATATTAGACATGGATTTATTCCTCACAAAAATCACTCCCAAATTTATTATTGCCTTACGTCATTGTTTTAACATATTTATTATGATTTTTAATAAAAATATTATCCGCGCCGCAAAGCTATAAATTTACGGAAAACGCCAAGTTAAAATTTAGGTATATAAAAATAGAGAACACTAACAGCAGTGGATATATCAAAAAATACAATTTAAACTTATTAAGCTAATTGCATTTTTCTGTGTTTTTATAATTCGCAATATTTAAATTCTTCCCATCAAGCAGGACAAAATTTTTGGTTAAAATTGTAAAAATCCCAAAATCTGTCTTCGGCCGAGGGGGATTTTATCAATCAAAAACAGTTGTTTTATTTAACGCTGTTTTCTAAAAATCTTATAGTTATTTAATTTCAGCCCGCGGCTATGTTTTAAGTCTAAAGCTGCTACTTAGGCCATCGGATATTATGATGTTACGCAGTATACAACAAAGCGTAAATACTTTCTTTAAAATATAAGCCGCCGGCAAAAATATTAATTGAAATTTTCCCGTTTAAATATGTCTTTTTAAAAATTATTTGTTTAAAGACATACACAAAGACGCCTTAAGACGAATATTATATTTAAGTCTTTCAATTAAGGGGGAGTTATGTGATAGGGATTTTCATAACCTCGCTTACTATTCTCTCAACCGGCTGCATGGGCGCCTTTCCAAAGCCCCTTACGCCCGAGGAGGAGGAAAAGCGCCTTAAAGAATATTTCAGCGGCAGCGATGAGGCCAAAAATATCCTTATAGAGCGCAATTTGCGACTGGTGGCCCATGTGGCCAAAAAATACGCCGCCTGTCAAATAGAGCCCGACGACCTTATATCCATAGGCACCATAGGTCTTATAAAGGGCATAACCTCTTACGACGACAAAAGAAAAACACGGCTGGCCACATACGCCGCCCGATGTATAGACAACGAGATATTGATGTATCTTAGGTCCGCCAAAAAGCACGCCTCAGACATATCACTTCAGGAGCCCATAAGCAAAGACAAAGACGGCAACGAGATAACCGTTATGGAAACCATATCGCCCGAGGACGACTTAGTGGCCGAGGAGGCCGAAAACGGCATGAGATTTAAGGCGCTGTATCAAAACATACAAAGCGCCCTAAACGACAGAGAAAAGCTTATTATAAACCTAAGGTACGGCCTTGACGGAAGAAAAGAGCTTACTCAAAGGGAGATTGCAAAAAAGCTGGGCATATCCCGCTCCTATGTATCAAGAATAGAGAAAAAAGCCCTTTTAAAGCTAAGGGCCCTTCAGTGGTAGGTTTTTAAAAATAAAAAAAGCCAAGGGATAAAACCCTCGGCGTACATATTTCAATTAAAGAGCGTTAACCATTTTTGTAAGGCTTGATTTCTTTCTGGCTGCGGCGTTTCTGTGCATTATGCCCTTTGTGTAGGCCTTGTCAATAGCCGATATAGCCGGTGTAAGAGCTGCCTGAGCGGCTGCCTTGTCTTTAGAGTTAACAGCCACAACAACCTTTTTAATGGCTGTTTTTGTTCTTGATTTAATCATTTTATTTCTTAAAGCCTTTTTGGCTATTACTTTAACTCTTTTTTTAGCTGATTTAATATTTGCCACGTGTATTTCCTCCTAATCTGAATTCCTTAAACAAAATCAGTTCAACTTAGCTTTTGCAGCCTCAACAAGCTTTGTAAAACCTGCGGCATCGCTTACGGCAAGCTCCGCAAGCATTTTTCTGTTAACGTTGATGTCTGCAAGTTTTAAGCCGTGCATAAGCTGGCTGTAAGAAATACTGTTGGCTCTGGCTGCGGCGTTAATTCTTGTAATCCAAAGGCTTCTGTATTCTCTTTTTGTTTGTTTTCTTCCGGCAAATGAGAAAGCCATAGCTTTCATTACCGACTGTTTAGCTATTCTATATTGTTTAGACCTGGCTCCGCGGTAGCCTCTTGCCAATTTAAGAATTTTTTTATGTTTTTTTCTCGCGTTAAGCGCGCCTTTAACTCTTGCCATTATAAAATTCCTCCTATCAATATTCCCGGTAAATTAAGCGTAAGGTAATAATTTCTTTTTATAGCTTTTAAGAACAGTTTTGTCTGTTAATGTGGATTTTCTTAAGTTTCTTTTTCTTTTAGTTGTTTTTTTACCAAGAATATGCTGGGTGTTGGCTTTATGTCTTTTAAGCTGTCCTGAACCAGTTAATTTGAAACGTTTTGAAACCGCTTTTTTAGTTTTTAACTTAGGCATTTTAAAATCCTCCTTATAAGCAACCTATGCTATTACGCCTTTGGGGCGAGGAACATAACAAGGCTCTTCGCTTCCATTTTAGGCGCCTTATCTACAACTCCAAACTCGGAAATCTGCGCTGCGAAATCGTCAAGTATTGCCACGGCTGTTTTTGAGTGTCCTATTTCTCGGCCCCTGAAGCGTATGCTTATTTTAACCTTGTCGCCGTTTTTAAGGAACTCTATGGCCTTTTTAACCTTAACCTGAACATCATGAGTGTCGATGCTTGGGGAAAGACGAAGCTCTTTAGTATCTATAACCTTTTGTTTTTTTCTGGCCTCTTTTTCTTTTTTGGCCTGGTCGAATCTGTATTTTCCATAGTCCATAATGCGGCAAACCGGCGGTTTGGCGTTAGGCGCTATTTTAACAAGGTCAAGCTTTCTTTCGTCAGCCAGCTTTTGAGCCTCTTTAGACGAAACAATTCCTATCTGCGCGCCGTCATGGTCTATAAGACGAACTTCCTTATCCCTAATCTGCTCGTTAATCATTAACTCAGTAATAACTCAGCACCTCCCGAAGTAATAAAAAAAGTGGACGCAAACCGTCCACTGTAAAATACAAACAAATTCGCCTTAGGCGAAAACTGTATTAACCTTACTGGCCACTGCCGCAAGGTGAGAAGCGGACGCTCTGCTTTGTTACCTATGGCAGTATACCACCCTTAGCATTAATTGTCAAGGGAATATTTAAAAATTTCCTTTGTTTTAAAAAGAAATTTGAATGGGCGGCTTGCTTAGTTGATTTTAAGTCCCGACGCGCCATTTTTAAAGCGGAAATTTAAAATACAGCTTCACAGCCAAATCAACATCATAAAAGGCCGTAACACGGCCCTTAAGCCGACTTTAAGCGGCCGCAGCCGCGTTCCCGTTTATATGGCGGCCTTAAGAAATCCCATTTATTTTACGCAAAACAGCCTTTAAAAATGTGATGTAACATATTCGTCACTTCGGCCGCAAGGTCTGTTTTTTAGGTCTTCAAAACCTTAAAAACAACGTTTTTGTGCCAAGCGTTTATTTGTGGAAAATCAGCATTTTAGCTTGGCTCATTTCTTTCCTATTATATAAAAACGCATATCCGCGTCAAAGGCAATTCCGAAGCCATTATTAAAATCTCCGCACCATTTGAACATGCAAGGCGTTATCTCACCGTTTTTCTTGCTGAAATATCCGTAATTTCCCATGTTGTCGGAAACCACATACTCATCGCTTAAAGATGTTATTTTTGAATACTCGTTTTCGGAAATCTCCTTTAAATCCCAGTTGTAATATTTTGATGAGCCGTCGTCAGCCATATAAAATGCACCTTGTATTTTGCCGTGTTCCGGAAAAACAATATTCCCTTGGGCTTTTATACGCTTAATAACATTCCCGTTTTTATCAATAAGTGAAACAATATTCTTTTCTTCCTCAAATATTACGGCCCTGCCTTTATAAAAATCCGAAATATACGCGTTTTTATACTTTTGGCCCTCTTTCCCGTTTTCGTCAATATAAAAGGCCTCCCACTGTCCATTTTCGTCCTTTGTCTCAGCGGCGGCAAAACCCTCGCTGAAGCTGCCCAGACGGCTGTATTTCAGCTCGGTAATAAATTCTCCCGTTTTATTCACAAAACCAAAAAGCGGACCCTTCGCAGCCATGGCGAAACCGTTATTGAAATCAAAGGCAAAATCGCAGCCATTAACGGCAAAAACCTCTTTGCCAGACGTGTCTATATATCTCCAAAGTCCGTCCTTCTCAACAGCGGCAAGACCATCATCGGTAAAGTCAGAAGCATTGTCATACTCAAAAGGAATAATCTCTTCGCCCTTCTGGTTTATAAATCCCAGCTTAACATCGTCCTCGTTTCTTTCAGTAGCAGCCGCCAAACCTTGGCTGAATGGGCGTATATAGTCATACTTACAGGGTATAACCAGTTCCCCTTCAACATTCATGCAGCCCATGCCGTATCCGCCGCCGTCATTTTTGCCGTATACCAAAATAAGACCGTCGCCGGCTGGTCCATAATATGTGTAGTCATATTTTCCGACAACCTCTCCGCCGCTGTTAATAAGGCTTATGCCGCCTTCCTTATTAGAGGCCGCAAAATATCCGCCGCCCACATTTTCAATATCATTATATTCACTGAAAAAGTTAATTCCGTCATCTGCCAAAACAGCGGTATAATCGCCGAAGTTAATGCTTTCCCCTCCATAGGCGGTGGCCGATAATGAAACAGATACGGCAAGCGCCAAAACCGCACCTTTAAATCTTCTCATTCCCAGCCGCCTCCTTTAAAGGGTTTTTAACTATTCCGCAGTAATATCTTCCGTTTGAAACAACGGCGTATCCTTCATAAAAAGGCTCGCAATGGTCAAAAAGCCCGTCAATAAGCTGGTTTCCTTCCAAGTCGGCGTATGTATATTTGTCAAATGTGTCGTTATACATTATTGTAACGCCCTCGGAATAATTTTTATATTTAAGATATTCTTCGTATGATATTTCCTGACACCGGTTATTATAAAAAACGCTTTTATGATAATGGTCGGAACCGTCGGCGCCTGTTTCTCCATTTTCGTAATCAATAACTTCCTCGGTTCTAAAAACCATTCTTTCGCCCTCAGTTGTCCTGTCATTTTCCAAAGAGGCGAAATCGCAGTAGGCCGAAGGGCTTATTTTAACCTGATTTTGTATTTTCCCCTCTGTGTCTATGGCATAAACAGTACTGTCCGCCCTGCTGTATAAAAAGGCTGTGCCGCCGGCAAAACTGCTGCCGTCATCATATTTAAACTCCGTAATGGGGTTTCCGTTTTTGTCTATGAAGCCCATTTTTTTAGTGTCGGACTTCCGCACCAAGGCGTATCCTTCGCTGAAATCACCGGCCTTGTTGTATTTCGGCTCTATAACAGTTTCACCTTGCTCGTTTATATAGCCAATTGAATATTCATAGGGAGAAAGGCTTCTGCCAACAGGAGCAAGGCCGTCTGAAAAGTTCCCCGCCAAGTCATATTCAGGCTTTATAACTTCTTTGCCGTTCTCGTCTATAAATCCCCATTTGCTTTGGCCGTCTTCCAAAACCTCCACAGCCGCAAGGCCGCCGCTGAATTTTTTTATATCTTCATATTTAAAATCGGCAACGGTTTCGCCCTTAGGATTTATTAAGCCGTAGGCCCCCGATTTTCTGGCCATAAAAAGACCGTCGCCGCAGGGCTGAATGTTCGTAACGTCATAGCTTCCTATAAAATCACCATAGCTGTTATAAATATTAACTCCATTGGTGAAATATCCGCCGCCCAAGTTCTCAAGTCCGGCATACTCGATGCTTGGCTGGCAGGTTATATAGCTTTGGTCCGCAAATGCCGTCCCGCAGGCCATAACAGAAAGGCACAAAGCCGCAGCCGCTGTTTTTAATGTCTTTTTTGCTCCTGTTCTTTTCACAGAATACCCCCCCCCTATAAAATTTTATGTTCTTTTAAACAGGT
>CAJFUS010000235.1 GCA_904420235.1 Candidatus Neoanaerotignum tabaqchaliae | reverse complement strand
GCCGCAGCCGTTACATATGAGCAGGTTGACTATGTAACTCCATGGTGTAACTTTCCAGGCGGACAAGGAACAAAATATGTTAAAGTCGTTCAAGACGGAATACTTTCTGTTTTAAACAGACAAAGCACTCCTGCGGAAGCGGCTCAAAAAATGGTTGACGACTGCAACGCTATTATAAGCGGAAGATAATACTTTAGGTGTGAGGGCCTTAAAAGGCCTTCACACTATTAATATAAAGGAGAGTAAATTAATGCTGATATTAATTTCGTTTGACGGAGTTCATTATAACGATTTAAAACTGACAGATTTGCCTAACGTACAAAAAATTATAAAAAACGGATTGTTTGTTAAAAGGCTTGAAACTGTTTTTCCAAGCGTAACTTGGAACATACATACGTCTGTTGTTACGGGACAAAAGCCGGAAAAACACAGGATTTATGGAAATTCCGTATTCAACAGAGACACAAATGAAGGCGGAAATTATTCAAAAATGAGCCTTGGACCAAAAGAAGAGCTTGTTAAAGTTCCAACCTTTTATGACAAAATGGCATTAGACGGCAAAAAAATAGCCGCAGTTTGCTGGCCTCTTACACAGGGCGCAAAAAATATAGATATGAATTTGCCGGAATTTTATACTCAGGAGGAATTTGACAATTACAGCACCAAGGAATTTTTTGATGAGCTTAAGGAAAATGGCTTTAATGTTGACAGATACGGCGAATGGTCGGAAAAACACAGTCTTGGGCCGCTTCAGGACAGCTTAACCGCTGAAATAATTGAGTATATTATAAAAAATAAAAAAGCCGATGTTATATTGGGACATTTTCTTTTATATGACAGTTTTCAGCACGATTTTGGTGTTGGTTCTCCCGAGGCTTTGTGGGCTTTAAGGTATGTTGATAGTCTTATAGGCAGAATTATGGATACCGCTGAGGCAGAAAAAATTGAGAATGTGAATTTTATGGTTTTTTCCGACCATGGCCACAGCAACATAAAATATCCTTTTGATTTTTACAAAGTATTGTCTGATGAAGGCTGTGAAACTGAGTGCTTTAAAACCGCTAATAATGGCGGCAGCGTTTTAGTTTATGCCCTTGAAAACTGCAAGAGCGATATTATTGAGAAAGCCAAGGACATTTTAAAAAATCACGGGGCCGTTGATAAAATTATAGATGAGTCCAACATGAATGAGGTTGGCTGGTCCGTTCCGGATTACTATGATAAGCTGTTCCCAAGCTTTATAGTTGCTCTTAAAGAGGATTGGTGCGGCGCCGGAGACGACGGAAAACTTAGTATGAAAAGCATGCATGGATACCTTCCAAGTACAGTTGAAAGAATGAACGGCTTTATGGCTTCTTGCGGAACTCACTTTGAGAAGGGCTCAAATGTTGACAATATGGAAATAACCAAAATATACGATATAGCTATGGATATTTATGAAAAGGGGGAGCTTTGATATATGGCCGGTATATCTTTAAAAAATGTTCAAAAAATATACTCAGGAAACGTTACGGCGGTTCATAAATTTAATCTTGATATAAAGGATAAGGAATTTGTTGTGCTTGTAGGCCCCTCAGGCTGCGGAAAATCTACCACATTAAGAATGATAGCCGGACTTGAGGATATTTCCGAAGGCGAGCTTTACATAGGCGACAGGCTTGTTAACGACGTTCAGCCAAAGGACAGAAACATAGCCATGGTTTTTCAAAATTATGCCCTTTATCCGCATATGACAGTTTTTGAGAATATGGCTTTCGGACTTAAGTTAAGGAAAGTTCCTAAGGACGAGATAAAAAGAAAGGTAGAGGAAGTTGCCGGAATACTTGATATTACACACCTTCTTAACAGAAAGCCAAAGGCTCTTTCCGGCGGACAAAGGCAGAGAGTGGCCCTTGGAAGAGCTATGGTAAGAAACCCTGACGTGTTTTTGCTTGACGAACCTCTTTCAAATCTTGACGCTAAGCTGCGCACAACAATGCGCTCTGAAATTATAAAACTTCACAGACGTTTGGACGCCACTTTTGTTTATGTTACTCACGACCAAACGGAAGCCATGACAATGGGAGACAGAATTGTGGTTATGAAAGACGGGCACATACAGCAGGTTGATACGCCGCAAAGACTGTTTAATTTTCCGGCTAATGTATTTGTAGCGGGATTTATAGGCTCTCCTCAGATGAACTTTATAAACTCGAAAGTAGTTAAATATGAAAATAAGTATTTTATTGAATTTTCTGGAAGTTTAATGTCTGTTCCTCAAAGATTTATGGATAAAATTAAGGATTATGAAAACAAAGAGGTAATTATGGGCGTTCGACCGGAAGACATAATTATTGAGGAAAAATCCGAAGTTAAAGCCTCTGTTGATATTATGGAGGTTATGGGCTCCGAGGCCTATGTTTATCTTAAATTAAACGACGGCTCAAAGCTTATAGCCAAAACCGGCTCAGGAGTTAACTTTAATGTGGGCGATGAAGTTGGTATAAAAGCCAACCCTGATAAAATACATATTTTTGACAAAGAAACGGAAAAATCTATTTTGTTGTAATAGGCTTTAAAAATAAAAGACTCATTCAAGCATAAAACAGGCTGGAATGAGTCCTTTTCAGTTTGGTTTTAAACCATTTAAATTGACTGATTTTTGAATTTTATTTTTAAATATACATTGAATTTAATAGCAATAAATGATTTATTTAAGATATTTTTTATTTTGCCGCAATTTTAATAAAAAACTGCGGCGTTTAAAATTTCAGCGTATAGTGAAAGAACACTATGAAAGTTAAAGCCTCATAAGGTCCGACATTATGCAGGCTCCCGCTGCGCCGAAAGACATAACCTGGTTAACTTGGTTTGTGTCTTTTTTTATGCCGCCTATGGCGTAAACGGGAATATCGACATTTTGGCATATTTCTTTTAAGAAATCAAGTCCCCGCGGTGGAAGGCCTTTTTTACAGTCGGTAGCGTAAATGTGACCGGCTGTAATGTAGTTGGCGCCCAAAGAAACAGCCTCGCGGGCCTCATTTAAAGAATGAACCGAGGCTCCCACAACCGAAAATTCCTGCGGTCTTTTGCTGGCCCTTAAAGCCGGAAGAGGCATGTGTATGGCTTTTAAGCCAAGAGAGCGGGCGGCGTTTATGTAGGTATGTGCAATAAGCGGCACGCCGTATTTTCGGCACACATTAAGAACATCTTTTGCCAAAAGCAGATAATTTTCTTCCGAAAGGTCTTTTTCTCTTAAAATAACGGCCTTTGGTTCAAAAACGCATATCCTTTCAATTTGTTCTATAAATGGTCTTTCACATAAAGTTCTGTTTGTAACGGCTATAATGTTTTTAGGGTTTTGTGAATTAAACATATATATAATCATTCATAACCGGTTGAAGTCCGTTTTTAAGCAGGGCGTCATAAACTTCTTCAACAGACCTGCCGTCAGAAATCTCAAACTGGTCGTCTCCCTTCTTCTCGTTGTCCTCAATATGCTCTCCCACGCCTGTGCTGACGCCGGCCGATATTTTTGTGGCGGCTATATTAACAAGATTGTCGCGGACTCTGGCGCATTCTCTTGTGGATATGGTTATGCCGGCAAAGGGCATAAAAAGCCTGTAAGCACACACAACCTGCAAAAGCTGCGTTTCGTGAACGTCCATAGGGTTTATGCGGTCGTTGTTTATAATGGGTCTTAAGCGCGGGCAGGAGAAGGCTATCTCGGCGTGAGGATATTTCCTTTGAAGCAGATAAGCATGGTATCCGGTGGCGAAAGCGTCTTTGCGGAAATCGTCAAGGCCAAGCAAAGCGCCGAAGCCGACGCCTCTCATGCCGCCTTTTAAGGCTCTTTCCTGAGCGTTTACCCTGTATGGGAAAATGCGCTTGTGTCCGGCAAGATGAAGGGTTTCATATTTATCGGAATTATATGTTTCCTGAAACACGGTTACATAGTCGGCGCCGCATTTGTGAAGATATGCGTACTCGTCGGAATTTACCGGATAAATTTCAAGGCCTATTACCTTAAAATATTTTCTGGCTATTTTGCAGGCCTCGCCTATATATTGAACCGTTGACTTGCTGCGGCTTTCGCCCGTTAATATAAGAACCTCCTGAAGGCCGGTTTTAGCGACGGCGGCCATTTCTTTTTCTATTTCCTCATAGTTAAGCTGGGCGCGGTTTATTTTGTTATGACAGTTGAAACCGCAGTATATGCAGTAGTTTTCGCAATAGTTGGCTATGTAAATAGGCGTAAACATATATACGCTGTTGCCAAAGTGTTTTTTTGTCTCTTTTCTGGCGGCCATGGCTATTTCCTCAATTAAAGGCGTGGCGGCCGGCGAGAGAAGAGCGGCAAAATCCTCCGGCGAAAGGCTTGTTTTTGAAAGGGCACGACGTACATCGGATTCCGTATAGCTTTCGGGATTGAATTTTTCCATGGCAGAAATTACTTGGTCCATTACATCGGACTGCAAAACTTCCATTCCCGGAAGATATGTCATGTGGTCTATGCGGTTTTTCTTTTGGTCCTCCAATATTTCTTCGCTTAATATGCTTTTGTTTAAGTGTTCAGACTGCATTTTAAATTCCTCCCTTAATCACGCAAAAATCCCGTAAGAGGCGATGAGGCGCTGGCCCCTTTTTCTATTGTTCTTCCAAGTCCTGACAGGTATGCCTCTCTGCCGGCCTCAATGGCTTTTTTAAAGGCTTCGGCCATAAGAGGAACGTTTCCGGCAGTGGCTATTGCTGTGTTTGCCATAACGGCGGCGGCACCCATTTCCATTGCCTCGCATGCCTGTGAAGGACGGCCAATTCCGGCGTCAACAATAATTGGCAGGTCTATTTCATCAATTAATATTTGAATAAACTCCTTTGTGCAAAGGCCCTTATTTGAGCCTATGGGCGCCCCAAGGGGCATAACGCAGGCTGCTCCGGCGTTTAAAAGGTCTCTGGCAACGTTAAGGTCCGGATACATATAGGGCATAACTATAAAGCCTTCTTTAACAAGGGCCTCAGTGGCCTTTATGGTTTCCTGGTTATCGGGAAGAAGGTATTTGCTGTCCCTCATTATCTCCACTTTCACAAAATCGCCGCAGCCTAACTCCCTTGAAAGTCTTGCTATACGAAGGGCCTCGTCGGCGTTTCTCGCCCCTGATGTGTTTGGCAGAAGTGTTACGTTTTTTGGTATGTAGTCCAAAATATTGGCAAGTCCGCCTTCGTTTGCTCTGCGTACGGCAAGGGTTATAATTTGTGCCCCTGCCTTTTCAACGCAGGCTTTAACAAGCTCAAGAGAGAATTTTCCCGAGCCGAGAAT
>CAJFUS010000234.1 GCA_904420235.1 Candidatus Neoanaerotignum tabaqchaliae | reverse complement strand
GCAACAGTGACCTTCAGCACTATATAGATAACTGCGGTGACACAAATATGACAGAAGATGAAAAGGCCCAGCTTAGCGAGCTTGATAAATTCAGGGTGCAGTTTGAAACGGCTATGGATGACGACTTTAACACTGCCGACGCTGTTTCATCAATATATGAGCTTGTTAGGTTTATAAATAAAAACCTTAAGGAGAACGTTTCTAAAGAATTTGCGGAAAAAGAAATGGAAATGCTTGGTAAACTTTGCGGCGTTCTTGGAATTAATAAAGAGAAAGAAAAGGCCGACGACGGCGACACAGCTCTTATTGAGGAGCTTATAGCCAAAAGAGCCGATGCAAAAAAGAATAAAAACTTTGCCGAAGCCGACGCTATAAGAGATAAACTTTCGGAAATGGGCGTTACAATTAAGGATACCCGTCAGGGAACACAGTGGTTCAGGAGCTGAGAAATGGGCAGTGTTATTTTAGATGAGTTTAAAACCATTCCGGCAAAACAGCTTTCACCTCTTGTTTTGGCGTATATCGGTGACGCGGTGTTTGAGCTTATAGTGCGAACTATGGTGGTTTCGTGGGGCAACGCGCCCGTTAATAAGCTGCATAAGGAGGCCAGCTCTATTGTAAAAGCCAAAAGTCAGGCGGAAATGTATTTTAAAATAGAGAATATGCTTACTGAAGATGAGCTGTCGGTTTTGAAGAAGGGAAGAAACGCCAAAAGCTTTACAGTGCCCAAAAATGCCGATGTGTCTGATTACAGGCACGCCACGGGAGTTGAGGCACTCTTTGGATATTTATATATTGAGAACAAAATGGAGAGGGCACTTGAGCTTTTTAAAGCCGGAATTGGCGTTGAGACAAAGGAGAATTGTTTTGAACAGGTACGCTGACGAGAGAGAATTTAATGAAAATCAAGTAGAGGGAAGAAACGCCGTTTTGGAAGTTTTTAAAAGCGGCAGGGATATAGACAAAATAATTGTTGCTAAAGGCAATACCGATGGCACAATACGCCGTATAATCGCCATGGCCGCTGAAAAAGGCGTTGTTGTTCAGCAGTGGGACAGAAAACGTATTGATGAAATAAGCCAGACGAAAAATCATCAGGGTGTAATAGCCATGGTTTCTTCTCACAATTATGTTTCTGTTGAAGACATAATAGACAGGGCAAAATCAAAAGGCCAAGACCCCTTTATAATAGTGCTTGACGGAATTACGGACCCGCATAATTTCGGAGCCGTTTTAAGAACCGCCGACGCTGTTGGGGCCCACGGTGTTATAATACCTAAAAGACGCTCTGTGGCTCTTACGGCTACTGTGGCTAAAACATCAGCCGGCGCCCTTGAATATGTGCCGGTGGCAAAAGTTACAAACATAGCCAACACTTTGGATTACCTTAAAAAGCAGGGAATATGGACATTCTGTGCCGATATGGGCGGTGAAAACTGCTTCAAGGCCAATCTTAAGGGTCCAATAGCCCTTGTTATAGGCAGTGAAGGCGAAGGAGTTAGCCGTCTTGTAAAGGAAAAATGCGATTTTACGGTTTCAATACCTATGTATGGAAGTATCCAGTCTTTAAACGCCTCTGTAGCCGCCGCCGTTTTTATGTATGAGGTTGTTAGGCAAAGGCAGAACGCCTAAGGTGGTGGCGGTGATTTGAAAAAGGAATATCTTCTTGTTGACGGATACAATATAATACATGCTTGGGACGAGCTTATTGAACTTTCTAAAGTGAGCCTTGAAAGCGCCAGAAGCAAGCTTTTGGATATAATGAGCGATTATCAGGGTTTTAACAGCAACATAACGGTTATAGTTGTTTTTGACGGTTATCTTGTAAAGGGCGGCATAGGCAGCGCCTTTGAGTATAATAATATATATGTTGTTTACACTAAAGAGGCGGAAACGGCCGACCATTATATAGAAAAAATCGTAACAAAAATGCCAAGGGAGTGTAAAATAAGGGTTGCCACCTCCGACGGTCTTGAGCAGCTTATAATACTTGGAGGCGGAGCTATAAGAATGTCAGCGAGAGAACTTAAGGCAGAAATAAAACATTCCCGTAAAACTATGCGTGAGAGTTATATAGAAAACAGACCGCCCAAAAGCAATCTTCTTATGGATAACCTTGATGAAAGAACAAGGAGTATTCTTGAGATGATGCGAAGGCAGAAGCAGTGAGGAGTAATAACTTTGACTGAAGAAGATTACGGCGCTTTAAGCGATGAGGATTTAATAGACCTTGTTAGAAAAGGCGACCAACAGGCTCAAGATTACATTTTGAATAAGTATAAAACTCTTGTTAAAAGCAAGGCGAGAGCCTATTTTTTAATGGGTGCTGACAGGGAAGACATTATACAGGAGGGTATGATAGGACTTTATAAGGCTATAAGGGACTATCAAAGCGGCAAAAGCGCGGCATTTAAAAGTTTTGCCGAGCTTTGTATAAACCGGCAGATGATTACTGCAATAAAAACAGCCAGCCGCCAAAAACATATACCTTTAAATTCCTCTGTTTCACTTAATCGCCAAGTTTATGATAATGACGAAGAAGAAACATACATGGACTTTTTGAAAACGGAAGAGACCTCAAGTCCGGAAGCCATATTTATAGGCATTGAGAATAAAAACTTTATAGTGAGCCAGTTTTCAAAGGTTTTAAGCTCATTTGAGTCGAAAGTGCTTTCACTTTATCTTCAGGGGAAAACCTATAACAAAATAGCCGAGATAACCGGAAAACCGGAAAAGTCAATAGACAACGCACTTCAAAGGGTAAAACGCAAAACAGAGAAATTTATGAGCGATATTCGACAATAATTGTATACAATAGACAAATAAAAAGAGGGCTTAGGCTCTCTTTTTGTTTGTGGAACTATTTTACTGCCAAATAAAGTGTTAAGAAATTGTGAAAAAGGTTGT
>CAJFUS010000233.1 GCA_904420235.1 Candidatus Neoanaerotignum tabaqchaliae | reverse complement strand
GTAGGTGCCAATGCTGTTGAAGAACAATATCAGGATATGCGAATTAAAAACATAGCCCTTTTCGGCACCGACTCAAGAGAGAATATCGACGGCGGACGTTCCGACACTATAATGATTGCCTCAGTAAACCCTAAAAGCGGTGTTGTAAAGCTTATAAGTATAGCAAGGGACACATATGTTGAGGTTCCGGGGCATGGCAACACAAAGATAAATCATGCCTATGCTTATGGCGGAGCGGAGCTTGCAGTAAAAACATTAAATACTAATTTTGGTCTTGACATAACGGATTTTGTAAGTGTAAACTTCGACCAGCTTCAGGAAATAATAGATATACTTGGCGGAATTGACGTAGAGGTTACAGAAAATGAGCTTAGCGAGCTTAACCGTGTTATTGGCGAGCTTGGCGGCGAAAGAGTGTATGAAACAGGAATTGTTCATTTAGATGGCACACAAACATTAGCCTTTTCCAGAATAAGATATAATGACAGCGACGCCGGCCGCACCGAAAGACAAAGAATGGTTATGGAGTGTATATTTAATAAGCTTAAAACAATGCCTTCTTCCCGATACCCTTCTGTTGTAAGCCAGCTTATGCCCTATGTAACAACGTCTTTAAGCACAAGCGAAATACTTGACCTGTCAAGAATAGCCGTAACAAAGGATATAACAATAGAAACAGATGGAATTCCAAATGAGTATATAAGCTACAAAGGCGGAACGTTCTATGGCATTTGGTGCTATTTGTACGACATTGACACAGCGGCCGACATGATTAAAAAATTTATATACGACGATATTCCTTTTTCTGAATACGCCGCAGAAACCGGAATAGACGCCGCCGGAAGCGATGTTAGTGTTCCGTCAAGCGGTGGAAACTCTGAGCCACAGTATACAACAGGCTCGGCATATAATTTAAATTAAATACAATACTGCGATACTTAAGCAAAACCGCCTTTTAGCTATTCGGCGGTTTTGTTGTTTGTAAATGAATCTCTGTTAATGTAAAATTTAATCATAAATTATGGCTTTTTATGTTGCCTAATTTTGCAATGATAAGGCACATTTAATGCTAAAAATCTTATTTGCATTGCAAACTTAAATATTACAAAATTAGGATATAGCACAAAAATTGAAAAATATATATCGATTAAATATTTTTGAAATAAACAGCTGATTAATTAACCTTGAATACATAGAAAAACAGGTTTTTCCAATGTTCAAATTGCTTTAATCAATAATATTTGTATTAGTACATAAAAAGAAGCCCAAAATTTGGGCTTCTTTTTCATCTTCTCACATATGCTGCTTTTAAACCAATAACTTTTTTAACTGCTTCTATTCCCTTAAAAAATTCCAAAACGGCGCAATATTTATCGGCCATAGAAACTATATACCCCTCTTTATATTTTGGGGGAGTAAATATACATGGCCACATATGCTTTTTAATGGCGTCAGCTTCAATGTTGTTAACGCCGAAGTTCTTGCGCGCATTGTCACAGGCCACAAGGGCATGCCACAATGGGTGGTAACCTCTTAAAGAGCAGGGCCTTCTCCAATCGTAAAAATACATATCATGCATAAGTCCAGCTCTTGCTGCCGAACGACAGTCAAGCCCAAGCTTTTTGCTCCATATATAGCTGTAATATGAAACGTTTATACTGTGCTGAAGCCTTGACGTGTGATTATGCTGCTCAAAATTGTCAAGTTTTTTAATAATTTCAGAATTAAATATATCTTCAACACAGTTCATATAGCCTGAGGCCGTTTCGCTTTCGGAATCCATAAGGTTCACAGAAGAAAAAATGGCTTTTTTCATCCTTCTACATCACCGCTTTAAATATTAATTTCAATTTTACTTAAGGGCATTATATCATAAAGTTAACATAAAATCAATAATTAATTCTTAGCCTTTGGCTTAAAAATAATAGCGGCTATAAGGGCAAAAAGCACAGCCACAGATATTCCGCCGGCACAGGCCTTAAGTCCGCCGGTAAAAACTCCAAGAAAACCGTTTTTATCAACTTCTTCTATAACGCCTTCTGACAGCAAATATCCAAACCCTGTAAGAGGCACTGTTGCGCCTGCCCCTCCGAAATCAACTATGTGCTCATAGATTCCAAGGCCGCCCAAAACACAGCCTATAACCACGAAAAGCACAAGTATCCTGGCTGATGTAAGCTTTGTTTTGTCTATAAGTATTTGCCCAATTATGCATATAATTCCGCCTGTAATATAGGCTCTTAAAAAGTCCATAGAACCACTCACCTTAAAATTTTTTTACAGGTTTATTTTTTCTCATTAAGCGGACATTTTATACTATAAAAAACACTTTTAATAAAACTAAACGGAAATACATAAATCTATAAAAAAATTCCTCGGCTAAAATTAAAAATCCTAAAAGCTAAGTTATTTCTCAATTTAAAGCAATAAAAAATCATTTGAAACATTTTTAAAGGCATAAATTTCTAAAACCCAGCTTTATTCAAAGGCTTTTGCAACATCTTTAAGAGCCTCTGAAATTTCAATGTGCTGAGGGCATTCTTTCTCACACCTGCGGCACTGTATACAGTCCGAAGCTTTCCCGTTATTTTTAATATAGTTTCCGTAATATACTTTGTGGGCTAAACCTTTAATTTTGGTCTGCTTTTCAGAATTATAAAGGGCGAAATATTCAGGTATGGCTATGTGCTTAGGGCACACGTTTACGCAATATCGGCATGAGGTGCATGGCACTGCTGTTAAATTGTTTATTATCTCAACCGCTTTTTTAATAATGGTAATCTCTTCGTCATTAAGCGGTTTAAAATCACTCATATAACTTAAATTGTCCTTAACCTGCTCAAGACTTGACATTCCGCTTAAAACAATCTTAACGTTAGGCAAACTGGCGGCGTATCTTATAGCCCAAGAGGCTAAAGACATATCAGGACAGTAATTTTTAAACAACTTTTCCGCCTCTTCCGGAATATTGGCCAAGTTTCCGCCTTTAACAGGCTCCATAACAATAACTGGCTTTTTATGCTTAACAGCAACCTCATAACATTTTTTTGACTGAATACTTTCGTTTTCCCAATCGAGATAATTAATTTGAAGCTGAACAAAATCAACATTAGGGTGCTCCGTAAGTATTTGGTCAAGAAGATTAGCGTTGTCGTGGAACGAAAAGCCTATGTGTTTTGCCTTTCCTTCAGCTTTTTTTCGCTCTATAAAATCGAAGCTGTTCATTTTTTGAGCTATAGCATAGTGATTTACTCCAAGATTATGAAGCATGTAATAATCAAAGTACTCAACGCCGCACTTTTCAAGCTGCTCATTAAAAATCCTTTCTTGGTCCTCCGGCGCTTTAAGCATCATCGTGGGCAGTTTGTCGGCCAAAATAAATTTGTCCCGCGGGTATCTTTTAACAAGAGCGTCCCTAACAAAGTTCTCACTTGTAAAATCATGGTACATATAGGCCGTATCAAAATAATTAAATCCGGCATCAATAAATAAATCAACCATTTGGCAAAGCTGGTCAATATCAACACTTTTAGGGTCGTTGGCGTCCTTAAGGGGAAGCCTCATGTTTCCAAAGCCAAGTTTTTTCATTAAATCCTCTCCTTTCATGCTGTAATATAAATAATAACACTTAGAGTAAACTCCATGTCAATATAAAATCCAATAATCATTGTAATGTAT
>CAJFUS010000232.1 GCA_904420235.1 Candidatus Neoanaerotignum tabaqchaliae | reverse complement strand
GCTCCGCGAATACGCTCATAACCAATGGCATTTTCAATGCCCATAAAATCATCTTTGATGATTTTATTAAGTAAGTCCTTCGGACTTACTTTATTGATTAAATTAATAACCGAGGGGTTTTATATGACAAAAAGGATGGTTGCCGCCTTCATCAAGTCGGAGACGGTGCTTGTGTGCGCGTGGTTTTTGGCGGCAATATCCGCCTTTGCCATACCGCCGGACAAAGAATATATAGGATATATAAACACAGACACAATATTTCTTCTTTTCAGCCTTATGGCCATAGTATCGGGCCTCAAAAGCTCTAACTTTTTAAGCAGGGTTGGAGCCTTCCTTATATCAAAGGTTAAAACAAAGCGCCAAATAGAGGCTATACTTATAATGCTGTGCTTTTTCTCAAGCATGATTATAACAAACGATGTTTCCCTTATAACATTTGTGCCGCTTTCCATTGAAGTTTTGCGCTCGTCAAAAATGGAAAACCGCATAATTCCAGTTATAACGGCCCAAACAATAGCCGCCAACTTGGGCAGCATGTCAACGCCTGTGGGAAACCCTCAAAACATATACATATATTCCAGCTACTCGCTAAGCGTAACCGATTTTATATCGGTTATGCTGCCGTATACGTCTCTTTCGTTTTTGCTTTTAGCTGCCTTTGTGTTTATAAGCAAAAACGTTAGAGTAAAAAAAGACGGCATGCCGAAAACAGAAGACATTAATATAAAATCCACAGTTTTTTATATGTCCCTCTTTGCGGTGTGCATACTTTCGGTAATAAGAATTTTGCCGGACGCGGCGTCATTTTTAATTGTGCTTGTTTTTATGCTTATATTTGACAGGAAAAACATCAGAAAAGTTGACTACTCACTTCTGCTTACTTTCATAGGCTTTTTTATATTCACCGGAAACATAGGCAGAATGGAGTTTTTCAGCGGCTTTTTAAAATCGGCAATAAACGGCAAAGAGGTTATAACTTCGGTTATAGCAAGCCAAGTTATAAGCAACGTTCCGGCGGCTATACTGCTTTCAAAGTTCACGCAAAACTGGGGCGCTCTTATGGCCGGTGTAAATATAGGCGGCCTTGGAACACTTATAGCCTCAATGGCCAGTCTTATATCATATAAATATATATCCGTTGAGTATCCTGAAAAAAGGCTTAAATATCTTATATATTTCACAGTTATTAATATTATATTTTTGGCCGCCCTTATGGCTCTGTACTTCATTTTGCATTTATCGGGACCTATTTAAACCCAAAACTGTGTATTTTCCGGCAAATATCATTGTCAAACCTTTGTAAACAATCGTCCCGCCGCTTATTTTATAAGCAACGCAGGTAAACTTAATTTTATTTTTATAACATACAGCCTTACGAGCATGTTAAACGGCGGCAGTTAATAATTTTTAAACCGCTGCACCAAGTTATTACAAAACCCATTATGTCAGGGTTTCCAAAGCATAACTCTTTCATAACAATCAAGCCGCGGAATAATATCCTTTTGTTCAGAAGCATACAAAAACAGGCTGACAAAAGCTGTCAGCCTGTTTATTTATAAAATATCTTTAAAACTGTTGATATACAAATCAGCGGTTTTTTTAATTAGTTCCATGTTCTCCTTTTCTTTAAAGTCAAACACAGCCACAGTATAAAAACCGGCTTTTTTTGAGTTTATCACTCCATGAAGGGCGTCTTCAAAAACAGCGGTCTCACTTTTCTTAAACCCCATAATATTGGCGGCTCTATTATAAATCTCACATGAGCTTTTGCTCATTGAAATTTCAGAGCATGTAATAACGTTCTCAAAAAAACCGTCAATATTAAGTCTTTTTAAAAGCGGTTCAACATAATATTTCTCCGAGGCCGTAAGGACACACATTCTTTTGCCGTTTTTTTTGCTTTTAACAAGAAAATCCCTTACATAAGGCTTAATATCTATATCATGCCTGTACCTATCCGCCACATATTCCGTAACGCCGGCTATTACCTCGTTTTTTGTCATTTTAAGGCCCAATGAGTTTATAAAAAACTCGGCCGATTCCTCAAAAGACATTTCTTTAATTATATCATCAAGATTTTTTGGCGGAACAATACCGTTTTTAACAAGAAAATCATATCCCACGTTATCCCAAACTCCCATAGAGTCTATAAGTGTTCCGTCCAAATCAAATATATAATTATTCATCGCCGTATACCATTTTTTTGGACAGCTTCAAAAGCTCCTTTGCAGCGGCGTATCTGTCGTCGCTGGCAAATATGGCCGACACAACGGCAACTCCGTCAACGCCCGTTCCCTTAAGCTCCATTATGTTTTTGCTGTTTATGCCGCCTATGGCCACAACGGGAATGTTTACCGAAGAGGTTATTTTTTTTGCCTCCTCAAAGGTTAAGTCTCTGTGGTCCTTTTTTGTGTCCGTTGGGAACATGGCCCCGATGCCTATATAGTCGGCGCCGTTTTTCTCTGCCTCAACGGCCTCTTTAACATTAGAGGCCGAAACGCCTATTATTTTATCATTTCCAAGCATCTGCCTTGCCTTTTTTGCCTCGGTGTCGCTTTGGCCTATGTGCACGCCGTCTGCGTCAACGGCCTTGGCAACTTCTATGTTGTCGTCTATAACAAAGGGCACATTATATCTATCCGTAAGGGCTTTTATTTTTTTTGCCAAATCAACCATTTCGTCATAGGAGGCGTGTTTTTCCCTAAGCTGAACAAATGTAACTCCTGCCTTTAAGGCCTCCTCCACATCGTCCTCCAGATTTCTGCCATTAAGCCACGCTCTGTCGGTTACTGCGTAAAGAAGCATGGATTTTTTATCTGCTTTCAATTAAAGCCCCTCCTTTAAATATTTCCCAATTCATTTTGCTCATATAGTCTATAAGATACATACGGAAACTGGAAGTTCCGCCGTCATTTTCAATTGTTTTTTTATAGGCCAGCTCTCCGGCATATCCATAGGACGAAACAGCCGCAACGCAGGCCTCAAGTATATGCTCTTTGTTAGCCGCGCAGAAAACACCTATAACGCTTGACAGCATACATCCTGTTCCCGTAACCCTTGACATCATTGCGCAGCCGTTTTTGATTATGTATGCCCTGTTTTCGTCAGCAATTATGTCAATCTCTCCGCTTATGGCAATAACCGCTCCCGTTTTTTTGCTCAAATTCTTTGCCATGTCTGCAACATAATCTATATTCTTTTCCGTAACCTTGTCCGCTTCCGAGGCGTCAACGCCCTTGGCCCCGCTCATTCCGGTGGCCAAAAATTTTATTTCCGATATATTTCCCCTTATAACGGAAAATTTTATCTCATCAATAAGCTTAAACAAAACATTATTCCGTTTTTCGGCGGCTCCGGCGCCTACGGGGTCAAGTATAACTGGGTGGCCTATGGCGTTGTTCCTTTTTCCGGCCCTAAGCATGGCCTCCACAACGCTGTCCTCCATGTTGCCAAGATTTATGACAAAGCCGTCGCAGGCTGATGTTATGTCATCAACCTCCTCTGGGTGCTGGGCCATTGTTGGAGAGCCGCCGCAGGCCAATGTTATGTTGGCACAGTCGTTGGCTGTAACAATGTTTGATATGTTGTGCACAACAGGCTTTGTTTTTTCTATATTCTCAAAAATTACACCGGCAAAATCAACTATATTTTCCATTTTTCCAGTTCCTTTCGCACATTAAAATGGCCGCGCCTCGGCGGCCAAGAAATCAAAGAACAATTTATAAATACTTTATAACAGACGCTGCTTTTGCAAGCGTTTCCCTACGCTGAACATTCGGGAACCGCTTTGCTACCTCTTACTATATTCGAGAATTTGCTTCGCCTATTCTCTCATAACCAACGCCATTTTCAATGCCCTTAAAATCATCT
>CAJFUS010000231.1 GCA_904420235.1 Candidatus Neoanaerotignum tabaqchaliae | reverse complement strand
TTTGGAGCAAAAAATGAAGAGCGTTTCCATCAATCCGTGCGTTTTGCCTTAAAGTGCTCATTATTTCTTACGGTTCTTGTTGAACTGATTTACATCATGCTGTCAACACCGTTGATTATGCTGTTTAATCAGAATCCAGTTATTGTGAACTATGGTAAATGGCTGCTGATTTCACAAGTGGCGCTGTATCCAGCTTTTGGATTGTGCTATATGATGACAATTACCTATCAAACAATTGGTGAGTCTCGATATGGTCTATTCCTTTCAGTGATTCGCCAGGGCCTGTTTTATGTCCCTTTCATCCTGTTTCTACCAAAATTTTTCGGCATAACAGGAATTTATCTTTCTCAACCGGCGGCTGATATTTTGACAATTATCGTTTGCCTATTCTCTATTAAATCTATGAAAAAAATTGCATCTGTAAATATGCAAAAAGATTCGAAAGGGAAACTGATATTATGAAACCTTCTACTATAACAATTAGTCGTCAGTTTGGCAGCGGGGCAGGCAGATTGGAGCTGAATTGGCTAAAAATCTGAATATACCATTTTATGAAAAAACTCTGTTTGAAGAGGCATCAAAACAAAACGAAGTAGGATTCATTCAGATTTCTTTGAAAGTGCGGAAGCTCGTAAAAACTGGAACTTTGCTAATATATTTCAAGTTGGCACAGGCCATTTATGCCTTTGGATGACCAGGTATTTTTGGCTCAAGTAAGTACAATTCAAGATTTGGCAGAGCAAGGGCCTTGTATTATTGTAGGCTGCGGAGCAAATTAGATTTTATCAGCACGTAAAGATTTATTGAATATTTTTATTTATGCAGAGCGAAGTATCAGGTTAAAAAGGATTATAGAAGTTTATGGAATACCAGAAAATAGGGCAGAGAAACAGCTGGACGCTGTAGATAAAAATCGTGCTGTTTATCTTAAAAACATTATGTTAATCAGAAGTTTAGAAATGCGGAAAATTATCATCTGTGTATTGACAACGGCAAATTAGGAATTAAAAATGCCGTTAAAATAATTGAGGCTGCCGTACATTGGAATGAATTTAAGTGTAGAAGGAATCTTCATTGAGGTAAAAATAAATAAAGCTAAACAGTTATGCCAGAATTATTCAATCTTAATTGTAATATTTGGCAGCAAAAGATACGATTAAGCGAGTAGTGAACAAATTTATTAAGAACACAACATATTCAAAGGTATTATGGTCGTGTTCAAAAGATGATTTATTTCTTGCTTATGCTGACGGTTTTTAGGGACTTTTGAATTTGATTTGTTTACGAGCGGTAAGATTCCATTGAAATATAAACTGAGTAAGAAATAGACTTACTAAGATAATAGAAGGAAAAAGATATTCTTTACTGTAGTATTTAACCCCAAAAGTCCGATAAAATCTGTTATGGGATAGATTAGATTTAGCGGCTCTTAGATTTCTATTGTATTTTTTAATTAGCTTATAAGGAAAAAATTTATAGAGTTAAGTTATACATGAAAATAGCAAAGAGTTTTATGAAAAAAATAAGATAATGTTATCAAAAAAATTCATGGTACAGCCATTTGACTATACCATGAGTTTAATTAATTTGTTTTAAGTGATTTACAACATAACACTTCTAATTTTTTATTACATTTATTCAACTCCAGGAAGCAGGGAGTCTGCTAAAATTCCGCCGGAATCGCTTTCGTTTTCAGAATCAGATGCTTCTGTTTCAGTAGGTTCAGTAATATTTGGCGGAGTTGTCTCGGATGGCGTATCAGGGCTTATGCCGCCTATATTTGAAGTTTCGCCGCTTTCGGTTGTTGACTCACTGCCTGAATCCGTATTTGAACCGGTTTCAGAACCTTCCTGATTTCTGTTATCATTTTCTGCGTTTTCTGTAATTATACCGCCTGTTTCAGACATCATATCCTCAGGGTCAGGAGGGTGGTTTGATGTGCAGGTTTCATTAAGATTAATAAGAACCTTACCTTCAGGAGCCTCTGAAGGAATATTTGTTATGGTATATGTTCCATCTTCATTTTCAACAGAAAGTACAACTGTCATAGTGTCGCAATTTGGTCCTGGAAGCATTCCTGTTTCGGAGCATACAGTAAATTGCTGATGAAGTTCGCATACTCCGTTATTGTCGACATATTCTGCCGCACATATATCGGAAGATACCGCGTTTCCATAATAGTCGTTAGCGCAGTAGTCATTAGGCGTTCTTCCTGAAGTGGAGCAAATGCTTCTTGTAACAATGCCGTCGGGTTGAACAAAATCCTTATCCGGCAAGTCGCTGTGTATTTTTGACATTACGTCTTTCCATAAAAGAAGGTGATAACTTCTGTCATAAGAGATCTTTTTAGGATTGTCATATCCCATCCAAATGCCGCCGCAGTAATACGGTGTGTATCCTACAAATACAAGGTCTTTGTCATCGCTTGTGGTTCCCGTTTTTCCGGCTATTGTCATTCCGGAGAAATTGGCCAAAGTTCCTGTTCCGCGGGTAAGCACGCCCTTCATCATATCGGTAAGCAGGTAAGCCGTTGTTTCCTTTATTACTCTGTGACTATCCGGATTAGTTGTATTGTCTATAAGGACATTGCCGTCGTGGTCCAGAACCTTGGTATAGAATACCGGCTTGTTATAAACTCCGCCGTTGGCTATGGCACTGTAAGCCGCCGTAAGCTCAAGAGGTGAAACGCCGTTTGTTATTCCTCCGAGTGATATAGCCGGGCCAAGGTCGCTTTGACCGTTTTCATTTGGCGTTGTTTGAAGAGTTGTAAATCCAAAGTTTAAAAGATAATCAATGGAAGTGTCAACACCAACCATAACTATTGTTTTGGCCGCCAATATATTAAGAGAATCCTCGATACCCTCGCGAACTGTGCACATTCCTCTATATCCCGTTGAGTACCAGTTTTTTGGAACCCAGCCGTTATACTCGAAATATTCATCTCTTATTCCTGTGCCGGGCATTACAAGGCCTTCGTCAATAGCCGGAGCATAAGCCGCCAAAACTTTAAAGCAAGAGCCGGGCTGTCTTAAAGCCTGTGTTGCTCTGTTAAACACAAGGTCACCGTTTTTCTCACGTCCGCCAACAATAGCTTTAACATGTCCGTTGCGATAGTCCATAATAACCATGGCAGCCTGAAGAGATTTAGCAACATCAAGCTTGTCCAAAATAAGTTCTTTGTTAGGGTCGCTTAAAACCTCATCTTTAACAGATTGAGCAAAGGCCTCTGCCTCGGCTTGGTCTGCCACTTCCTGCTCTCTGTATATATTTTCCTGTTCACCTGTGCTTGTATCAGTAACGGATATGGTATAGCTTGCCGTTAAAGTATTGGTTCTTGGCGGGTAAAGGGAATCATCGGCAAAGGATGCTTCCATTATGCTTTGCATATTGCTGTCGACGGTAGAGTATATTTGAAGACCGCCGCTGTAAATAAGGTTATATGCCTGCTGACGAGTCATTTTGGCTCCGTCAAGGTTTTGAAGCTGGTCGGCAAGCTCGGTTATTATAGAGTCTACAAAGTAGCTGTGCACTGAACCGCTGCTTTCTTCCATTTCTCTTATTCCTGTAACCTGAGATGCTATGTCTTCTGCTGACGCCTCATCATACTGTGACTGTGTTATATACCCAAGTTCAAGCATTTTGTCAAGTACGGTAAGCATTCTCTCTCTGTTTTGGTCGGGGTGACTTACAGGAGAGTATAGAGAGGGGTTTCTTGTTATGCCGGCTATTGAGGCGCACTGTGCCAAGGAAAGCTCGCTTACGTCTTTGCCAAAATAAAACTTGGCGGCCGCTTCAACTCCGTTAAGACCGTGGTTTAATGATATTGTGTTAAGATAAACCTCAAGTATATAATCTTTTGCGGCTTTTTTAGAGCCGAGCTTTTCTTCAAGGTCTTTCTCAAACTTTACAGCAAGGTATTGCTCCTGAATTTTACGGCTTAACTGTTTTTCAGAAGTAAGAACCTCATTTTTAATTAGCTGCTGAGTTATTGTGCTGGCTCCCTGAGAGAAACTCATTGATTTTATGTTTGCGAACAACGCTCTGAACATACCTTTTATGTCAATTCCGTTGTGCTCATAAAATCTTTCGTCCTCAATGGCCACAATGGCGTTTTTAAGGTCATCCGGAATTTGTGACAGTTTAACATACTCACGGTTTTCATCTCCATGAAGAGTATCTATCTCATTTCCGTTGGTATCGTATATTATAGATGTGTATGATTCCGGAACTACGTCTATTGTGCTTATGGCCGGAGCGCCTTCTATTATGCCTGTATAGGCTCCTATAAATGCTCCGCCGACAGCGAAGCAGCCTATAATTACAAGAGCAGCGAATATTCTTAAAATTACGGCCCAGACGGTGGTTTTTTTCTTTCTGCGCCGTTTTCGTTTGGAATTGCGCTGTCTTTGATTGGCATCCTGAGAATAATTCATAGTATGCCTCCTTTCAACAAAGGATTATATCAGAATTATCTGATTTTATAAAGTAAAATAAAACAAAATATAAAAAAACTTAATAAGTTAATTATACGCTTTTTGCCGCATAAAATTGAACAAAGGGTGATGAATATGATTTTTATCGGCAAAAAATTTAAAAAAAAGTTAAAAATTTTAATACTTTTATTTATATTTACTTACTTATCTGTTATAATAATATCTAGCGTGGAGCGAAATATTATGCCCACGCTTATAGAAATGTCCATAGTAAAGGCTAAAATGTCAGCCGACAGCGCCATAGACGAAGCTGTAAGCGACTGTATAGACAGCCTTAATTTAAACGCATCCGATTTTTTTGAGGAAAGTGACGATACGCGTTTTGTAACGGCTGACACTGTGCTTATAAACCGTCTTTGCGCCGATATTAACAGCAGGCTTGACGATATACTCTTTGCCTATGGAGAAAAGGAAATAAGCATACCAATCGGCGCCGCCACAGGCGTTGATTTATTTGCGACGACAGGACCGGAAATAAAGTTTAAAGTTGTACATATGGAAGATACATCGGTTGACTATGAAACATCTTTTAGTGAGGCCGGTATTAACCAAACAAATTTTAAAGTATGGCTTACGGTAAACATCAATATGCGCCTTGTAAATCCCCTTAAGAGCGCAACAATAACATCTACAAGAAAAATAATGCTCATGGATACAGTAATAGGTGGAAAGGTGCCCGAAAACTATTTAAGGCTCAGCAGGCCGGATGTTTTGGAGGAAAATGTTGATGAGGAAGTAAGCCGGAGGGATTATGGATATTGAGAGAAAAATCGAAAGGCTTAAGGAAATTTTAAAGAGTTACAAAAAAATATGCGTTGCTTATTCGGGAGGAACAGATTCCGACTTTTTGCTTAACGCAGCTTTTGAAGCATTAGGGAACAACGTTATAGCCGTTATAGCAAAGGGAAGCAACATGGCCGAAAAGGACATTAAAGACGCTGTGCGCCTTGGAAACAACTGCGGCGCAAAGGTGTTTGTTGAGAATGTTGATGTTTTTGCTGTGGAGGAATTTAGAAACAACTCAAGGCAAAGATGCTACTTCTGCAAAAAAAACATAATGTCGGCCGTTTTTGAAAGAGCCGAAAAAGAAGGGTTTAAACTGATTGCCGACGGCAAAAACGCCGACGACGCCAAAAGCTTCAGGCCGGGAGCGAAAGCGGCAGCGGAGCTTGGAATAGTAAGCCCTCTTTATGAGGCCGGTTTTACAAAGGCCGAAATAAGGCAGGCGGCAAAAAATATGGGGCTTGAAACATGGAACAAGGCCTCTAACTCATGCCTTGTAACACGCTTTCCCTATGACACGCTTATTACAGAAGAAAAGCTTTTAATGGTGGAAAAGGGCGAGAAGTTAATATCAAATTTGGGCATACCGTCCGTGAGGATACGGGTGCACGGCGATATAGCCAGAATTGAAATGCCGCCGGAGTATTTTTCGATTTTTATATCAAAGGGCGATATTATCCATAAGCTTAAGGAAATAGGATTTATGTATATAACTCTTGACTTGGAAGGTTTCCGCAGCGGAAGTATGGATTGAGGTGTAAAAAATGGACATTAGAAAGCTTCTTGACGATTACAAAAATGGAAATTTATCTTTAGAGGAGGCCGAGCGCAAACTTAAAATAGCTCCTGTTGAAGACATAGGCTACGCAGTTGTAGACCATCAAAGGGAAATGAGAAACGGATGCCCCGAGGTTATATACTGCGCCGGAAAAACGTCCGAACAGATAGTTGGCATTATTAAAAGCATGATACACGCGGGAACAAAAAATATACTTGGAACAAGGGCCAGCAAAGATAAATTTGACGCTGTTAAAGCTGTTTTTGATGACGCCGTGTATTATGACGCTGCGCGTATAATCAAAATAGAAAGGGAACCTCTTGAAAAAACAGGCGGAACGGTAGTTGTGGCTACCGGCGGCACAAGCGATATACCTGTGGCCGAGGAAGCCGCCATAACCTGTGAGTATTTGGGAAACAACGTGGAGCGCTTATATGACGTTGGAGTAGCTGGGCTTCACAGGCTCTTGTCAAGACTTGATGCGATAACAAAGGCAGATGTTATTATAGCTGTGGCCGGAATGGAGGGGGCTCTTGCCAGCGTAATAGGCGGACTTACCGACAAACCGGTTATAGCTGTTCCCACATCGGTGGGATACGGCGCCAATTTTAACGGTCTGTCTTCGCTTTTATGTATGCTTAACAGCTGCGCCAACGGCGTTGTTGTTGTAAACATAGATAATGGTTTCGGCGCCGGATACACTGCCAACAGTATAAATAAGTTAGGAGCCAGCAGAAAATGAAAAAGGTTTTGTATTTTGACTGTTTCTCGGGCATAAGCGGCGACATGACCATTGCCGCCCTTATTGACTTAGGAATAGACAAAGACGCTTTTAAAGCGGAATTATCCAAACTTAATGTTGACGGTTTTAGTGTAGAATTTTCAAGAACAGAAAAAAGCGGTATAGGCGCTCAGGACGTTGACGTTATACTTACAAACGGCGAGTTTGACGATAGTCATGAGCACCATCACCATCACGACCATTGCCACGACCATAATGGCCATAGTCATGAACATCATCACACTCATGTGCATAGGAATATATCTGATGTTTATGCAATAATTGACAACAGCTCTATTTCAGAAAGCGCCAAAGAGCTTTCAAAAAAGATTTTTATGCGTGTTGCCAAGGCCGAGGCAAAGGTTCATGGAAAGCCCATTGACGAGGTTCATTTTCACGAGGTAGGCGCTCTTGATTCAATAGTTGATATTGTAGGCGCCTCAATACTTATAGATATGATTAAGCCTGACAGAATATGCTCGTCTGTTGTTAACGACGGCCATGGCTTTATAAAATGCCAGCACGGGTTTATGCCTGTTCCGGCCCCTGCCACGGCGGAGATTTTTGCCGATTCGGACGTTGTTTACAAACAGATAGACGTTAATAATGAAATGGTAACTCCGACAGGCGCGGCCATAATAGCTGAGCTTGCCGACAGTTTTGGCATGTGCCCTCCCATGAATGTTAAAAAAACAGGTTACGGCGCGGGAAAACGGGATTTTGCCATTCCAAACATACTGCGCGTGATGCTGGGGGAAACAGAGGATTGAAATATGTCTGAAAGATATGCTGACGATATTATTGTGCTTGAAACAAATATAGATGACTCGACTGGCGAAATGCTGGGCTATACCCTTGAAAGACTTTTTAATGCAGGAGCCAAAGACGCATTTTTTACCTCCATATATATGAAGAAAAACCGTCCGGCTTATAAGCTTACGGTTATTTGCGACGAAAGCCTTAAGGAAACTATGGAGGATATAATTTTTTCTGAGACAACTGCCATAGGCATACGTTCAAGAAAAGAAACAAGGGTATGCCTTTCAAGGGAAATAAAGGAGATTGACACCCGCTACGGCAAATTAAAGGTAAAAACCGTAAACAGCGGGAATGGTATCAGACTTTATCCTGAGTATTCTTCGGCCAGAGAGCTTGCTGAAAAATTCGGGGTTCCTCTTTATGATGTGTACTCCGAAGCAAGAAAAAATTAAATTGTCTATTTAATATTTTAAATATTTGTTTCACATAAATTCCAATGTTTTAATATTTATTTAACAACTTTTAAGATTTAAAGTTAAATGAATATCCCCGTGTCAGATGAGTTTAAGGTAGTTTTTTTGATACTGTTGCATATTTAATGACTGAATAAGCGTTGAATGTGTATCAAAAAATTCAAAAAAAGTATATATTTTTTTAAAAATTATTGACTTTTTAAGAAATACTTTTTATACTATCTTTGTAACATAAATGTAACATTTGATTAGGGAGGCTGTTTATGAAAATAAAAATGGTGGTACCTTCTGTTGCGGCTTTAAGCGCTTTGATGGTTATGTGCTGCGCAAGTTCGGCATTAGCGGAAACAAAAGGAACTGTTAACACAAACCAGATAAACGTTAGAACATCGCCAAGCACAGATTCCGACAAGGTTGGAATTTTGTTTCAGGGCGACGAGATAAACATACTTTCAAGCAGCGACGGCTGGTATAAAATAGATTACGACTCTCAGGAGGCATATGTTTTTTCTGATTACATAAGCGTATCGCAGGCTGAGGGGACTGTGGACGCCGACAGTGTTAACATAAGAAACGCAGCTTCTGCTGATTCAGACGTTGTGGCTACAGTAAATACAGGAGATACAGTTACTGTTGTTGGAAGCGACAGCAACTGGTATGAGATAATAAGATTAAACGGCGAAACGGCCTATGTAAGCAAAGATTATGTGTCTGGTTCAATACTTGACAAAGTAGGCGTTGCCGGACAAGCCTCACCAGAGGCAAAAAGCGAGAATGCTGATGTAGTGGCCGCCGGACTTGGAGCCTCTCCAATAGACACAGTTGATGTGTTTACTGAGGTATCAAACAAATACGGAGCCGTTACGGCATCAGATGGCCTCAATATAAGAAACGGGGCTGGAACCGAATTTGATTCAATAGGAACAATACCTTATGGAGATTATGTTGATGTAATTGCCATAAGCGATTCTTGGATAAAAATCAATTATGACGGTACGGAAGGTTATGTAAGCGCGGAGTTTCTTTCTTTGAGAGATGGGGAAAAACCTTCAAGAAGCCTTTCATCGTCAAAAGGACAAGCTGTAGTTGATTATGCAAAGCAGTTTATAGGAACCCCTTATGTTTGGGGAGGCACAGACCTTAATAACGGCGTTGATTGTTCGGGCTTTGTATATTCGGTATATAAAAACTTTGGTATAACATTAAATAGAAGCTCATCGTCAATGGTAAGCAATGGGGTAAGCGTTGACAAATCCGAGCTTGTGGCTGGAGACCTTGTATTTTTTGATACAGACGGATATAACGACGGCGGAATTTCTCATGTTGGAATATATATAGGAAATGGTGACTATATACATTCATCATCAGGAGCCGCATACAGCGTTGTAATATCAAATCTTAACGAGGCTTACAGCGCAAATACATATGTAACCGCAAGACGGGTTTTAAGGTAAATTAAATAAGCAGACGGCATGGGTTTTAATTATAGGCTTTTGTCGTCTGCTTTAAGCTGTACTAAAAATGATTTTGAGAGGTGTTTTATGAAAAAGAACACTGTGTTTATAAAAAGAGTTTTGGCGGTGTGCTGTGCTTTCTTCATAACTTCATCTGTTTTTGCGCCAAACACTGTTGAAGCCGCTAAAACTCTTTCGGAGTTGAGGGCTGAGAGGGACGCTTTGGCAAAAAAAACTGAGGAAGCTAAAAAAGCCCTTGAAAACGCCAAGGCTCAGCAGCTTTCAGTTATGGAAGAACTGGACGCTCTTGATAAAGTTGTGGCGGCTGCCAGTGAGGAATTGAACAGGTCTAAAGAAGACCTTGAGGAAGTTACAACAAGGCTTAACGAATCTCAGGCGCAGCTTGACGAGGCCACTGCCAAAAGAGAGGCCGAATTTGAGATTTTTGGCGAGAGACTTAGGTTCTTTTATGAAAATGGCGATACAGGTTATCTTGACGTTATACTTGAGTCTAAAAGTGTGTCTGACATGCTTGCCAGAATGCAGTATGTTGAGGATATAATGGAGTATGACCACAATCTGCTTGAAAGCCTTAAGGAGTCTGAAAGAATTATTAAGGTAAAAACTGATGAGATAGCGGCGGAAAAAGCCGAGGCGGAAGAGCTTGTTAAGGAAAACGAAGCACGTCAAAACGAGCTTGACCAAGCGGTTGCCGAGAAAACAGCGGCCCTTGAGTCTTATATGCAGGATGAGAAAATGTATGAGGAAATAATTGCCAATGATATAAAGGCCAGTCAAGAGGTGGAAGAACTTATACGTCAGGCTACATCTTATTCTTCAAGCGATTCTTCATATGTTTATACAGGAGGCCAGCTTAACTGGCCGGTTCCAGCAAGAGCAGCTTCATCATCAAGCTTAAGCAGTGGATTTGTAAACCGGAATAATCCTGTATCTGGAAGATATGAACATCATACAGGATATGATATACCTGCGCCTTATGGTTCTAATATAGTTGCCGCGGAGGACGGAACGGTTATATATTCCGGCTGGATGAGCGGATATGGAAACACCATAATGATTAACCATGGCGGCGGACTTGTAACTCTTTACGGACATAACTCCAGCTTGGTTGTGTCAAAGGGACAGTCGGTATCAAGAGGACAAGTTGTGGCTAAATGCGGCTCAACAGGCAATTCAACAGGAAACCACTGTCATTTTGAGGTTAGGGTTAACGGAAAAGCGGTAAGTCCTGAGTCATACCTTGGAGTTGGCAATGTATCTTATTAAAATAAATAACCCTCTGATAATCAGGGGGTTATTTGCTGTTTATGCAGAAACATTCTGCGTTTATTTTGCAATAAAGCTATTTTAATGCTTTTATTGACATTTATATAAGTGTGTGATTATAATTTAAGGATAGAAAATAGAATGGAGCTGATAAAATGAGTCAGAACTGTTCGCACGATTGTTCAAGCTGTGCGGAAAATTGTAGTGAAAGAACAACGCCTGAAAGCTTTAGAATAGAGCCTAATAAATACAGCAAAATAAAAAAAATAATAGGCGTTGTAAGCGGCAAGGGCGGAGTTGGAAAATCTCTTGTAACATCAATGCTTGCCTGTTCAATGGCGGAGAAAGGCTTTAAAGCCGGAATACTTGACGCCGATATAACGGGTCCTTCTATACCCAAAATGTTTGGTATAACAAGAAAAGCCGGAGCCAATGAGTATGGTATGATTCCGGTTACAAGTGAAAACGGCATAGATGTGATGAGTGTAAATTTGCTTGTTGACCATGATACAGACCCTGTTGTGTGGAGAGGACCTGTAATAGCCGGTGTTGTTCAGCAGTTTTATTCGGACGTAATATGGGAGGATATAGACTTTCTTTTTGTGGATATGCCGCCGGGAACCGGAGATGTGCCTCTTACGGTGTTTCAGTCGCTGCCTGTTGACGGCATAGTTATAGTTACGTCTCCTCAGGAGCTTGTTGGCATGATAGTTGGAAAGGCTGTTAACATGGCTAAGATAATGAATGTGCCCATACTTGGTGTTGTTGAGAACATGAGCTATGTTGTTTGTCCCGACTGCGGAAAGAAAATATATATATATGGAGAAAGTAGAATAGAAAAGGCTGCTGAGGAGTATGGCATAGATGTTTTAGGGAAAATGCCTATTAATCCTGAAACGGCTTCCTATTGTGACAAAGGTATGGTTTATAAGGCCGACATGACGCCTATGGCTGAAGCTGCTAAAAAGATTGAGAGCCTTTTATAATAATTAATTTTATATACTTTGGTTTAACTTTACGGGAGGAGTTTAAAATGGAAAAGCTTGACATGCTTTATGAGGGGAAAGCTAAAAAGGTGTTTAAAACAGAGGATGAAAATCTTCTTATTGTTGACTACAAGGACGATGCCACAGCGTTTAATGGTCTTAAAAAGGGTCAAATTTTGGGTAAGGGCGCCATTAACAACAGAATGACAAATATGATTTTACAGTATCTTGAGAAAAATGGTGTTGAAACTCACTATGTTGAGGAGCTTAGCGACAGAGAAACAGTTGTTAAAAAGGTTTCAATAGTTCCTCTTGAGGTTATTGTTAGAAACGTGGCCGCTGGCAGTTTCTCAAAAAGGTTTGGCGTTGAGGAAGGAACTCTTCTTAAAAATCCTATAGTTGAGTTCTCATATAAAAATGACGACCTTGGCGACCCTATGATTAACAATATGCAGGCTCTTGCCATAGGAATAGCCACAAAAGAGGAAATAGATTTTATAACAGACGAAGCCCTTAAAATAAACGAGCTTCTTAAAGAGTTTTTCCTTAAAGCCAATATTAAGCTTATTGATTTTAAAATAGAGTTTGGACGCTATGATGGAAGAGTTATACTTGCCGACGAGATTTCACCTGACACATGCCGTCTTTGGGACGCTGAAACTAACGAAAAGCTTGACAAAGACCGTTTCCGCAGGGACCTTGGCAATGTTGAGGAAGCTTATCAGGAAGTATGGAGAAGGATAACAAAATGAGTGATATTTATAATAAAATTGAAACTGTTTCAGACGTTGAAGGATACAGCGAAAGCGACGAATTAAAAGAAGAATGCGGCGTTTTTGGAATATACAACAACGATGGCGTTGACAGCGGACGCATAGTTTATTACGGCCTTTTTGCCCTTCAGCATAGAGGGCAGGAGAGCTGCGGAATTGCCGTAACTGACGACACAACAGTTAAACAGTATAAAGATATGGGCCTTGTTCCGGAGGTTTTCAGCTCCGACGTGCTTGAAAAGCTTACGGGAAAAATAGCCGTTGGACATGTAAGATACTCAACGGCCGGAGGAAGTTTGCGTCAAAACTCTCAGCCCCTTGTGTCAAAATATCTTAAGGGCGCCCTTACGGTTTGTCATAACGGAAATCTTGTAAACGCTATTGAACTTAGAGAAAAGTTTGAAAGTGAAGGCTTTATTTTTCAAACAACCATAGACACAGAGGTTATGGCCTATGTTATAGCCCGCGAAAGAGTTAAAAATCCTTCAATAGAGGAAGCTGTAAGCCGTATGATGGACATTGTTGACGGAAGCTATGCTCTGCTTGTTATGAGCCCTAAAAAACTTATAGGCTGCCGCGACCCTTATGGCATAAGGCCACTTGTTATAGGTAAAAGGGACAATTCCTATATACTTTCATCGGAAACGTGCGCTCTTGACTCTGTTGGCGCGGAGTTTGTTAGAGACGTTGAGCCGGGAGAGATTGTTGTTATTGACGAAAACGGCATAAAGTCTATTAAAACTCATTGCAAAAAGAAAAAATCAGCTTTATGTATATTTGAGCTTATATATTTTGCCCGTCCTGACAGCTATATTGAGGGAGTAAGCGTTTATGAGTCCAGAAAAGAGGCTGGAAGGCAGCTTGCCATAGAACACCCTGTTGAGGCAGACATAGTTATAGGCGTTCCCGACAGCGGACTTGACGCAGCCATAGGATATGCTGAGCAAAGCGGCATACCATATGAAAAGGGCCTTGTTAAAAACAGGTATATAGGCAGAACGTTTATAAACCCAACCCAGTCGGGAAGGGAAGACAGTGTTAAAATAAAGCTTAACGCTCTTAAAAGCACAATTAACGGTAAAAGAGTTGTTATGATAGACGATTCAATAGTTAGAGGAACGACAATAGCCCGTCTTGTTAAAATACTTAGAGGCGCCGGAGCCAAAGAGGTTCACATGCGTGTAAGCTCGCCGCCTTTTATGTGGCCATGCTATTATGGCGTTGACGTTCCTACAAGGGATAAGCTTATAGCCTGCAAATATTCTGTTGAGGAGATTGCTAAGGTTTCAGGTCTCGACTCCCTTGGATACCTTGGAATTGATAAACTTGAGAAACTTAGAATGGGCGCGGATTTTGGATACTGTGATGCCTGCTTTACAGGAAACTATCCAACTGCCGTACCTAAACATGAACAGGAGGACATAGACAATGAGGTCGAAATACGAAAGCCCCCTAAATTCACGATACGCTAGTAAAGAGATGAGTTACCTTTTCTCGCCGGATTATAAATTTAAAACTTGGCGCAAACTTTGGATTGCCCTTGCCGAAACGGAAAAGGAACTGGGACTTAACATAACAGACGAGCAGATTGCCGAGATGAAAAAGTATCAGGACGATATTAATTATGAAGTGGCGGAAGAAAGAGAAAAAATCGTGCGCCACGACGTAATGAGCCATGTATACGCTTTTGGCACACAGGCCAAATCGGCTATGCCTATAATACATCTTGGAGCTACAAGCTGCTATGTTGGCGACAACACTGATATTATAATAATGACAGAGGCCCTTAAGCTTATTAAAAAGGAAGTTGTTAATGTAATAAACGAGCTTTCAAAATTTGCTATGGAGTATAAGGACATGCCTACTTTGGGCTTTACGCATTTTCAGCCGGCCCAAACAACAACCGTTGGAAAAAGGGCAGCTTTATGGCTTCAGGACCTT
>CAJFUS010000230.1 GCA_904420235.1 Candidatus Neoanaerotignum tabaqchaliae | reverse complement strand
CTTGGCCTTTCAGAACCGACTTCCGGAGAAATTTCAATATTCGGCGAAACAATGAACAGCAAAAACCGTATATCCATATTGAAAGACACCGGTTCTCTTATAGAATCGCCCTCATATTACGGCAATCTTACGGGGTATGAAAATCTTAAAATAAGCTGTATATTAAAAAACCTGCCCTTTTCGGAAATAAGCCGAGTTCTTTCGATAGTAAGAATGGAGGCTCATAAAAATAAAAAAGCCTCTCACTACTCATTGGGAATGAAACAGCGTCTTGGCATAGCCAACGCTCTTTTGGGAAACCCGCGGCTTTTGCTTTTAGACGAGCCCACAAATGGTCTTGACCCTGCCGGAATACATGAAATGCGCTCTCTTATACGTTCTCTTCCTGACGAATACGGCGTTACAATAATGATTTCAAGCCATCTTTTATCCGAAATGGAACAGCTTTCGGACAATATAGGCATAATAGCCTCAGGAAAAATGCTTTTTCAAAATACTCTTAAAAGCCTTCAGTCTATGGGAGAAAAAAACATACTTATAAGCACCAGCAATAATCCTAAAGCAAAATTGCTGATAAACGAAAGTTTTTCAATTAAGGCTCAGATAAATGAAGAAAATAAAGATTTCCTTACACTGCCATTTTTGGACAACGCCATAACTTCCAAAATAGCAAAGCGCATTATGGAAGAAAACATAGGAATTTACAGAATATCGGAAAAGACAAAAAATCTTGAGGAAATATATCTTTCAATGGTAAAGGAGGGCGGCTTATGATTAGGGCTATAAAAGCCGAAAGACTTAAACTTAAACGAAAACATATACAACTTATGTTTTTAGCGGCCTTTTTTGTTTCGGCGGCTTGGATTGGATATTGCGTATACGATATGGATATGAGCAGACTTAACTATATGCCAGCAATGATAACAATGAACTTTCTTATTATGAACACAATATTGTCGCCCATAATTATAGCAGCCTTAGCAAGCAGAATATCCGACGTAGAGCTTTCGGGCGGTACATATAAATGGATAGCCTGCATGCAAAGTCCGGAATCAATAATTTATTCAAAAATTATAACGGGTGTTTTTCAAATTTTTGTTTATGCTGCGGCCCAGAGTATATTTTTATATATTGTATGCCTTATGTATGGCGTGCTGCCATGGTACAAGGTTTTGCAGTTTTTTATCGCAGTATTTTTTACTTTTTTTGAAATATTTATTTTCCAGCTTAACCTATCGCTTTGGTCCCAAAGTCAGCTTACACCGCTTTTTATAGGTATAGCCGGCACATTCGCCGGATTATTCTCTTGGTTTCTGCCTCAGATTCCCTTAAGGTTTGTAATACCCTGGGGATATTTCGCTGCTCTGTGCAACATAGGCATGAATTATGACAGCGTTTCCCGTTTCGCTCAATATTATTACACAAAATTCCCTGTTTTGTGGCTTATTGTTTTAATTGCCGCCATAATTTTGGGGTTGGCCACAATATTAAAAAAATTTAAAAATAAAATTAAAAACCTGTGAGGTGAGACAACATGCTTTTAAAATCAATATACTGCGAAGGCCTTAAGTGCAAAGGCACTCTTATATGGCCGGCCTTTTTAATAATACCAGTAATACCAATACTCCTTGGCTGCGGAAATTATTTGGCAAACTTGTCCTTGCTTAAGTCAGAATGGTATTCATTGTGGACACAAATAACGCTTTTTTACTCGAACTTCTTTTTTGCCCCGCTTATAGGCGTTTACTGCGCTTTTTTATGGCGTTACGAAAACTTTAACAACTGCCGGCAGTATATGTATACAAGGCCCATTAAATACTCAACCATATTTTTGTCCAAATATTTAATGGTTTGTTTAATAACTTTCATGACACAAATATGGCTTTGTCTGCTTTTCATACTATCGGGAAAAGTAATATCCCTTGAAGGCTTTCCGCCGGCCCAAATGTTCTTTTGGATGCTTAGGGGCACCCTTGGCGGGTTTGTAACGGCCACAATACAGTTTATACTGTCATCAGCTATAAAAAATTTCGCCGTTCCCATAGCAATGGGCATGATAGGAGGCATAAGCGGGCTTATATCGGCCAACACAAAATTTGCTCTTTTTTGGCCATACTCACTTATGCTTGTTGGAATGAACTCAAATAAATCAGATGATATGGTTTCAAATCCTGCGGCATTTATAACTATTTCGGTTTTATATATAGTTATTTTCAGCCTTATAGGAATATATATAATAAAAAAGGAAAGCCGGTAAATAAATAGTGGGCCAAGCTATTCATATTTAAAGCACAAACAGACACTGTCCGCATGTATTTTAATTTTTTTACTTTCGTTACAGTATATTAAACTGAAAACTGCAATTCCGCCACATACTGTTAAAACAGTTTATCCTATTCCTATTTATCAAAATTCAACGCCTCTATAAAATTAATGCCTATACAGTTCTTACATATATCCAATTCCACAAAAAACCACGGCCGCCGTTAAGAAATACGGCGGCTTTCAGTATTAAAAATCAGAATTATGCATTTTTAGGGGAATAAAAAAATACAGAAATTCCAAACAGTATTATAGCCATGCCTAAAAGCTGTCTTAATGATACGGTTTCATTTAAAATGAAGTAAGCAAAAATACATGTTCCAATAGGCTCACCAAGAATGCTTACGGTTACGGCCGAAGCGGACAGTTTATTTAAAAGCATATTAAAAATAAATTGTCCCCCTATTGTTGAGATTAAGGCAAGACCAATTAAAGCAAGCCATGTGCCACTTGAGTAACCAGTAAGACTGTCATTTTTAATAAACGAATATATTAGTAGGAAAACAACACTGCTTATATAGCCTACAACTGAATATGTGACGGTTCCAACACTGCTCCTTACCACTTGACCGACTAAAAAATACAAGCTTATTACTCCCGCCGCCGCTAATGCTAAAAAATCCCCCACAAGGGCCGCTCCGCTTATTCTAAAATCACCCCAGCCAATAATCACACTGCCCAAAACAGCCGTTAAGCAGCCAATAGCTGAGCTTTTACTTATTTTCTCTTTAAGCAGAATAAAGCCAAAAACTATTGAAAAAACCGGCTGAAGCGCCACAAGCACGGTAGAACTTGCCACAGATGTGAAACGCAGAGACTCAAACCACATAACATAATGAACAGCGAGAAAAAATCCCGACAATATTATATAAAAATATTGCTTTTCAGTTAAACTTTTCAATTCAATCCTGTTTTTCTTACTGAATATCAAAAATGGCAAAAGTGTTAAGGCTGTAAAAAGAAGCCTGTATAAGGCCGTTATTGAAGATGGAGCCTCCGATAATTTAACAAAAATTGCCGACGTCGACAAGGCCGCTACTCCTACAAAAAGAGCGACGTAGTTTTTTATACTGTTTTTCATAACTGACCTTTCTTTTATTACGCATCTTAATAATTAAAGTGCTTTTCAATTTCCAAATAAAATGTATAATTATCACTTAATATTCAAAATGTATAATATAAATTCAATGCCATACAAGAAAATCTCCTTTTATTAAAGAAAATTTTCTTAAAATATAAAATATATTTAGTTTATTATTTTATCTAAGGTTATGTCTGTCAATAAAATAATCGAATGGTATTGCATCAGATGCCTCGTTTGCATTGCTGTTAATAATTCCGTTAAAAATTCCTTGGTGAAGACGTTTCATATATGTTGGGTCATTTTTCATTATCATTTCAATTTCTTTGTCTATTGTTTTATCAAGAAGGTCCCAAATAGCCGAAGTAACAATAATAGCAAACTCATTATGGGTATACTCAACAAT
>CAJFUS010000229.1 GCA_904420235.1 Candidatus Neoanaerotignum tabaqchaliae | reverse complement strand
AATAAATACTTATTTCAGCTTTTGAACGTATATTGGCCTATATATAAGCTTAGGTCCTTTTCTTACGCTTTCCATTAAGACAACGCTCTCAACATTGAATTCAACTTTATCTTCTCCAACTTCTTCTTTCACGCTGTCATAACTTTTTCTTAAAACAACCTCTCTGCCCAATGTTATGTGCGGACTTAATCCCTGCCTATTTCTTCCAAAGCCTTGCTTTCCAAGGCTTCTTTCAAGCCTCATATACAGCGCCTCAATGGCTTTGCTTTTTTCAACGCCTGTCCAAACAATGCTTTTGTCTCCTCTTGGAAAAAAGCCAAGACCTCCTATATTAATTTTAAAAGACCTAAAATTTGAGCAGGCCTCTCTCATAGCCTCACATATATACTCTATATCCTCTTCATCGGCCTCGCCTATAAATCTTATTGTAAGATGTATGTTGTCGTCATTTGTAAAATTTCCGGAACGACTGAATTTTTTTACTGTCTCACGCTGTTTAATAATATGTTTTTTTACATCATCATCAAAATTTATCGCTATAAATAATCTCATTATTATCTCTCCAAAAAATTGTATATTTGTTAATACAAAAACAATCATTAGTATGCTAAATAATTAACGTTACATTATTGTCAATATATAAAAGGCAGTTAAAGGGCTTTAATTAAAACCGCTTTACTGCCTTTTAAAACGCTTTTATTTATTTAAAACCTCAATGGCCGTGTTAACCACGTTATCAACCGTAAATCCGAATTTTTTAAACAGCTCGCCCGCCGGAGCCGATTCGCCAAAACCGTGCATGCAAATAACTTTTCCGTCAAGGCCCACATATTTGTACCAGCCGAAATCGGAAGCCGCCTCAACAGCAACCCTTGCCCTTACACTGTTTGGAAGAACGCTTTCCTTATACTCGTCGCTCTGCTCCTCAAACACCTCAAAGCTCGGCATGCTTACGGTTCTAACTTTTATTCCTTTTTCCGTAAGAATATCGTAAGCCTTATAAATAAGCTCAACCTCGGAACCTGTTGCCATAAGTATAATATCCGGCTTTCCATCGCAGTTTTGCAGTATATAGGCGCCTTTAAGTGCGTCTTTTCCAGTTTCTTTAAGCAAAGGCAGGGTTTGCCTTGAAAGAACTATGCCCGTAGGCTGTTTTCTTGTAAGAGCCAAATACCATGCCGCCGCCGTTTCATGGGTATCGCACGGACGTATTACCGTATATCCCGGCATACTTCTTAAAGCCGCCAAATGCTCAATAGGCTGATGTGTAGGTCCGTCCTCGCCAACTCCTATGGAATCGTGTGTAAGTATGCTTATAACCGGCTGTTCCATAAGAGCAGAAAGCCTCATTCCGGCTTTCATATAGTCACTGAAAACAAAAAATCCGGCTATATACGGCCTTAAACCGCCATGAAGTGATATGGCGTTTGCCATTGCTGTCATGGCAAATTCCCTTATTCCAAAATGTATATTGCTTCCTGACGGATTTTCAGGAGAATAGTATTCTCTGTCCTTCATAACGGATTTGTTTGAAGGTCCTAAGTCGGCCGAACCGCCAAAAAGGTTAGGTATAACCTTTGAAAGCTTGTTAAGCACTTTTTCAGATGAGGCTCTTGTTGCCATGTCGCCCTCATAAGTCCAAAAATCCTCATCATTCAAAAGGTCAACAGGAAGCTCATCACTAAAGTAAATATTCCATTTTTCAGCCATATCAGGGAATTTGGAGCAATACTCCTTAAACATGTCATTCCACTTGTCATAAGCTTTTTTACCTTCTTCGCAGTATTTACGGCAGTTTTCCTTAACCTCTTCGGGCACATAAAACTCCTCGTCATACTCCCAGCCCAAATTCTTTTTGGCTAAGGCAATTTCCTCAATTCCAAGAGGCTCACCATGGGCAGAGGCTTTTCCCTGTTTATTAGGAGCGCCGTATCCTATAACTGTTTTGATTTCTATAATTGTGGGCTTATTTTTCTCGGCCTTGGCTATTTTAATGGCGTTTTGTATATCGTTAATGTTGTTTCCGTCCTCAACGCGTATTGTCTGCCAGCCATAGGCGTCAAATCTTTTAAGAACGTTTTCCGTAAAAGCCGTTTCGGTATTTCCCTCTATTGTTATATTGTTAGAGTCATAAAGAAGTATAAGCTTTCCAAGTTTCAGCGTTCCTGCAAGAGAGGCCGCCTCTGCCGCCACACCCTCCATAAGACAGCCGTCGCCGCAAAGAGCAAATGTGTAGTGGTCTACAATATCATATCCCGGCTTGTTAAATTCCGCCGCCAAATGGCTCTCTGCCAAAGCAAAACCAACTGCGTTGGCTATTCCCTGGCCCAGCGGTCCCGTTGTTGTTTCTATGCCCACAGCCGCGCCGTATTCTGGATGTCCTGGCGTACGGCTTCCAAGCTGTCTGAAATTCTTAATATCATCAATGGTAGTGCCGTATCCGAAAAGGTGAAGAAGTGAGTAAAGAAGCATTGAGCCATGGCCCGCTGAAAGTACAAAACGGTCTCTGTTAATCCAGTTTGGACAAAATGATGTATGCTTCATTTCTTTGGCCCAAAGGGTAAATGCCGCCGGAGCAGCTCCCATTGGAAGTCCCGGGTGTCCGCTTTTGGCCTTTTGTATGGCTTCGGCGCTCAAAAATCTTATAGTGTTTATACTAAGCTGGTCAACGTTCATCTAAAATTATCCTCCCGTTATTTTAAAAGCTGTTTTTTAACAAAGTCCTTTATATCCGTCTTTTCTATAACATTTTTGTGTATAACCGGCTTTTTCTCAATATCTCTTATAGGAAGAGGTATCTCAACGCCCGAAACTTTTTCAAGCTCTTTCATAAGAGGGAAAAACTCCATTTGTGAGTATTTCTCGTCTATTGCCGAAAGCACGTCTTTAGTAAACTTATAAGGGCTTGCCGTTGAAACTATAACACAAGGAGTATCGTCCATGGCCTCTTTTTTATATTTTTCATATGCTGCATAGGCAACGGCTGTATGAGTGTCCATAACATAACCTGTTTCGCTGTACATATACTTTATGGCCGCTTTTGTTTCCTCCTCGCTGGCGCAGTATCCCTTAATAGGGCAATTAGCAAGGTCAAGTGTATATTTTCCGTCTTTTTTCAGCTTTTCCATAAGCTCCTTTGTTTTATGTTGTCCGCTTTCAAGACATATAAGCCTTTCAAGATTGCTGGACACAAGTATGTCCATTGACGGAGATATTGTAACATGGAACGTTCTGTTCCTGTCATATGTTCCCGTTGTGAAAAACTCCGTAAGCACGTTGTTTATATTAGAGGCGCACACGAATGTTTTAACAGGAAGGCCCATTTCCTTAGCGAAGTATCCGGCAAGTATGTT
>CAJFUS010000228.1 GCA_904420235.1 Candidatus Neoanaerotignum tabaqchaliae | reverse complement strand
GTTATACTTGGTATGACAGGCGGAATTATATCAGTTGGAATAGGAATGATTATGCCTGAGAAGTTTGGACGTGTATTCCCAACAAGGCAGTTCCCAGCCGGAGAAACAGCCCATGGAAGCGGTCCTTACGCTCAAACGCTCAAAGCTCATATACCATGTATAGTAGCCGATAAAGCCATTCTTGCAGAGAATATAATTAAATGCCTTCAGGCTGGATGTATTCCAGGAAAAACGGTGGGCGCTTCTCCTGCAGTGCTTTCAGTTGCCAGAAGAATGGGCGTTGAGATAGCCATGGACAATATAACTGAAAGAGCTTATGAAGAGCTTGCCAGCGTAGGCTTTACAAAAGAGTGGATGACTGAAAAGGTTGATATTCTTAGCCCAGAGGAAATAATAGCTAAGGCCGACGATATTGTTCCCGGTGTTGTTGACGGAACAAAATATAATGTTCCGGACCTTATAAAAGAAACAACAATAGAGCTGTAATATACACTTTTAAGTGAAAATGCGCCGGATTTATTCCGGCGTTTTTAGGTTAATGTGTGTTTGATTTTATAAGGAGGGTAATTTATGAGTTTTATAAGAGAAAATGCAGTATATCCCAAGATGTACCGTATAAGGCAGAATTTTTCAAATGATAAAGTTGATGATATAAAAGCAGAGGTTTTTAAAGAATTTAATTTAATAGACCTTAAGGATAAAATTAAAAAAGGCGGCAGCATAGGCGTAACATGCGGCAGCAGAGGAATTAACAACATAGATAAAATAGTAAAAGCGGTTGTTGACTATGTTAGGGAGTGCGGCGGAGTTCCGTGTATAATTCCAGCTATGGGAAGCCATGGCGGAGCCACTGCTGAGGGACAAAAACATGTTTGTGAGAAATTTGGCGTAAGCGAGGAGGCCATGGGCTGCCAAATACGCTCGTCAATGGATACGGTTGTGCTTGGCAAAACAAAAGACGGTGTAGAAGTATATTTTGATAAAAATGCCTATGAGTGCGACGGCATTATAGTTGTTAACCGCGTTAAAAGGCACACAGATTTTATAGCTAAAAATGAAAGCGGTATAGTTAAAATGGTATCCGTTGGCCTTGGAAAGCAAAAAGGGGCCAATGCCATGCACATTAACGGCCTTGGAAAAACAATACCTGAAATATGTGAAATAGCTCTTGAGAAAGCGCCTATAATAGCTGGCCTTGCCATTGTTGAAAATGCTCATGAGGAAACATGCATATTAAAGGCAGTAAAAAAAGAGAACTTTATATCAGAGGACGCCCGACTTCTTGAAGTTTCAAACTCCCTTGTCCCTTCGCTTCCATGCAGAGATATAGACATACTTGTTGTTAGGGAAATGGGAAAACAGTACAGCGGAACCGGAATGGACACTAAGGTTATAGGAAGAATGAAAATATTAGGTGAGGCTGAACCTGATTATCATTGTATTAAAAAGTTAGTTGTTTTAAGGCTGTCAAAAGATTCTTATGGCAACGCTCTTGGAATTGGCCTTGCCGACCTTACTGTTAAAAAGCTTGTTGATGAAATAGATTATGACGCTATGTACTCAAATCTTGTTACCACAACATTCCTTGAAAGAGGTAAGGTTCCTGTTCATTTTGATACCGACAGGGAAAGTATAGACGTGGCTTTTAAAACAATAGGCGCTGTGGAGCCGGAAAACGCCCGTCTTATGGTTATAGACAATACCCTTAATATAGGCGAAATGCTTGTTTCTGAAAGCATATATAACGATATAAAAGATAAGGTTGAGCTTATTGAGGAAGATGTTGAACTGGAGTTTGACGAAGAAGGCTCTCTTAAATAAATATTAAAATAATTATAATTTTGAGACCCAGAAATGGGTCTCTATTTTTATTGAAGAATAAATGATTTAAGGTTATAATATTATTGATATTGTTAAGTATATGTTATGTTTATAGTTTTGTTTGGGGTGGATAAAATGAAAAAAGTGATTATCGCGTCTTTAATTTTTTCATCAATAATAACGGCAAGTGTTTTTGGCTCAAATATAAGCGTGTTTCTTAACGGTGAGTATTTAAAAACATCTTCAGCTCCGGTTATTAAAAACGACTCTGTTTTGGTGCCTTTTAGAGATATATTCGAGGCCTTTGGAATGAACGTTGAATGGAACAGCGCAACAAGCACAGTTACGGGTATCAGCGATGAAAAAACTATATCTTTGTCAATAGGCAGCAGCACGGGTTATGTTAACGGACAGGCAAAGGAGCTTTCAGTAGTGCCGGAGATTATAAACGGCTCAACAATGGTGCCACTAAGATTTGTATCAGAGGCCGTTGGGTATCCTGTTGAGTGGGACAGCCAGAATTCAAGAGTTATTATAGGCGATGGATATGACAATTCAAATAACAAGGCATACTTTGATAATGGAAAAATAATTCTTCCTGAAATCGAGAAAAATATTGATATAGATGGAATTGTTGATGAAAGTGAGATTAATAATATTGACACAAGTCAGGAGCCAAGTTTGGATTTTGGCGGCGGATATGACATAGACGGAATTACCGACGAGCCAATGAACAACGGATTAAGTGTTTATAATGAACCAGAAGGGGCTTATACCGATGAATTTTTCGATGAGTGGATAGGCGAGGACCAGCTTGAAAGCAACTATGGCATAAGTGTTTCTTGGCTTGGAGAAAAAATAATATTAACCGATAAAAACGGCGACAGTATTACCGTTAATAATGCTCCAAAAAGCTCATTTGAGGACGGAAAAATATACAGCGACGGAAATATAAAATTTCAGTATGTTGGAAAGTTTACATCTAACGGTGAAACATTGACATTAAATCAGATATATTTTTATAGAGAAGGTCTTTCCGACGAAGGAATAATATAAAAGCCTGCAAGTTTACAATAATAATTTTTTATGAAGGGAGGCATTTTTGGCGATGGAAAAATTTTCAAACAAGGTATTAAACGGAATAAATTCAGTACGCGGCATGGATACAACTCTTTTAATGGTTTGCATAGGAGCGTTGGGAGTCCTTTTAGGAGTGAATGTTCCGGGAAAATTAAAAAATATTTTCTCAGTTGTGGCGGTTTTTGCTTTTATATCAGCGTCAATTCCCGCCGTGTCTAAAATAGCCGGAAAAATGCTTGATAATGAAGCTGACGAATATTTCAGCGATGAGGATTGTTTTGAGCAGTAAGCTATAACATAAAATAAGTTTGTACTTATTATTCGGATTAAGTTAAATGAAAATGTTAATTTTTATGGGGAAATAAAAGTATTGACTTTGTTTTTGATATAGTTTTTAAAAATACTAAATAAAGTTAACAGGGTTCATGGTTTTGAAATCAGTGAGCCCTGTTTTTATAAATTTAAAATGAATACTTAAAAATAAATGGGAATATGAAAATATTATATTTATTGTAAGCGCTATAAATTACAAAAACTATGCAGGTCTCTTCTCAATTTAAAATATGTTAGAGCAGAAAAGATTTATACGCTAAAGCAGATGTTAGTATAAAAACTATAATTGCGCCTATTAAAGGAAAATTTTATTTTTGCCGTAATTTGTAAAAAATAATTTATATAAAATACAGTAACTGTAAAAAATGTAGGTTTGTCAAACATATGTTACACAGACTGCAAATAATCCTTAAGTACCTGATAAGGCGTTTTCCAGCCTAATGGCCGCATGGG
>CAJFUS010000227.1 GCA_904420235.1 Candidatus Neoanaerotignum tabaqchaliae | reverse complement strand
GGGGAAATTTCGAGGGAAACGGGAGAAACGCGAAAGAGGCCGGAAAGAGAAAGGAACTTTTGAAGAAAAAGGAGAATTGGTCGGAGTGCGGAAGGGAGTTTTAAAAAGGGTGAGTGAAATTGGAAAGGGGAAAAATACGGATTTTTTACTTTCGGCTTTTGGAAATATGACGTTGTTGGGAAATAAAAAAATAACGCCGTACCGGACTGACATCAGTGAACGGACGGCGTATTTTTTTATAAATTATTTATTACTCAAGAACGTTTTTCATTGTATACATGCCGGCCGGCTTTCCAACAAGGAATTTGGCGGCCTTAACGGCGCCTACGGCAAAGATTTCTTTGCTCATGGCCTGATGGCTTAATGTTATAACCTCGTCTTTTCCGGCGAATATAACGTCGTGCTCGCCTACTATTGTTCCGCCTCTGATGGCGCTTATGCCAAGCTGGTCGCGGGTGCGTTTTTCCCTAACCTGGGAGCGGTCGTAAACATAGTTCAGCTTGTTGTCCAAAGCCTCGTTTATGGAGTCGGCTATGGCTATGGCTGTGCCGCTTGGGGCGTCGATTTTTTGGTTGTGGTGTTTTTCAAGAATCTCAATGTCGAAGCCGGAATCGTAAAGGGCCTCGGCGGCCTTTTTAACAAGGTTCATTATAAGGTTTACGCCTACGGACATATTGGCCGATTTTAAAAGAGCCACCGATTCGGAGGATTTCCGGAGCTTGTCTATAAGCTCGTTTGAAAGGCCCGTTGTGCACACAACAGCCGGAGTGCCCGTTTCAACGCAGTAGTCTAAAAGGGCGTCAACAGCGGAGGCCGTTGAAAAGTCTATTATAACGTCGGCCTTAACGTTGCACTGGCTGAGGGAAGCGAAAACGGGATAGTCGGCTTTTATTTCTCTTGGGTCAATTCCGGCGGCTATGGCGCAGTTTTCATCTTCTTTTAATATGCTTTCAACAACTTTTCCCATTTTTCCGCCGCAGCCATGGATAATTACATTAATCATTTAAAAACCTCATTTCTTTTTGTGGTTAAAAATTATTCGCTTATAACAAATGGTGTTTAAACAGCCTAAATAAGACAGCCGCCTGATGTGAGGCCGACAGCATGAAAGGGCTTGATTTGACAAGGCAAGGGCCGGTGGAGATACTTATAATCGGCTTGCGGGACAGTACCTTAAGCGGGCCGGAATCATGGCGGGACTGCTGTGATTTAAAGTGGTGTCCCCAAAGGGCACGCTTGGTTTGCCGAGGCAAGGGCCGGTGGAGATATTTATAGTCGGCTTGCGGGAAAGCGACTTAAGCAGGCCGGAATTATGGCGGGACTGCTGTGATTTAAAGTGGTGTCCCCGAAGGGCACGCTTGGTTTTCCGAGGCAAGGGCCGGTGGAGATATTTATAATCGGCTTGCGGGACAGCAACCTAAGTTGGCCGGAATCATGGCGGCGCTTGCCGGTGATTGAAAGCCAATATCCCAAAGAACGCGGCTTGATTTGCCGAGACAGGGGCCGGTGGAGTTAAAATCGGCTTACAAAACAGTGGTTTTGGAGAGCCGAAAACTAAAGCTGCGTACGCATGTCTGCGGCTGAAAGCCGACGTACGCATGAAAAGGTGAAAATCCCTTTGTCTGAGGGCAATTCGGCGGGGCCGAAGGTGTTTTGAATTCTCCATAAGTTGGCTTAAGACTGCCGGATATTGGCGTGTCAGCTTTTGCAGCCGTTCCGTTTAGTAAAGGCGGCGTTGCGTTAAGCGATATAATTTTTATAAATGTACAAAAACGCTGAAAAATTGCTTTATGGTCCGGCGGGCTTACATTGTTTGCCCTTAGGCCGGACCGATTTATTTTATATTAGCAAAACAGTGAGTTTTGTTAAACCCACTGTTTTATTGACGATTTCGGGTCAAAGTTCGGTTAAAAAACGTCTTTGCCCGCGGCGGTCCCTTTTGGCTTTAAATGCTGTTTAAGGGTCGCCGGTATATTTTTTTAGATAAGGTTGTGTTTTTTAAGCTCAGCTTTAAGGGCCTCAAGATTAGCAGGCTCCATGTCGTACAAAGGCGCCTTAAGAGGTCCGGCGTTCATGCCCATAAGGTTGCAGGCTGTTTTTACCGGAATAGGGTTTGTTTCGATAAAGAGGGTATTGGCCAGCTTAAGTGTATCAAGGAATATTTTGCGGCTTCCCTCAATATCGCCCTTAAAGAACTTGTCGCACATTTGGCTTACTTCCTTAGGCATAACGTTGGCAAGAACGGAGATTACGCCTTTTCCGCCTATGGAGAGGATAGGAAGCGTTTGGTCGTCGTTTCCGGAGTAGATGTCGATGTCGTCGCCGCACATTTCGGCGATTTTTGCTATCTGTGAAAGGTCGCCGCTGGCCTCTTTAATGGCAACGATATTTTTAACCTTTGAAAGCTCCTTAACTGTGGCCGGTGTTATGTTAAGGCCCGTGCGTCCGGCTACGCTGTAAACGATTATAGGAATGTTTACGCTTTCGGCTATGGCTGTGTAGTGTTTTACAAGGCCCTTTTGAGTTGTTTTGTTATAGTATGGCGTTACAATAAGAAGTCCGTCGGCTCCGGCCTCCTCGGCAAGCTTTGCAAGCTCTATGGCGTGGGCCGTGTCGTTGCTTCCGGCTCCGGCTATTACGGGAACTCTTTTGTTTACTGTGTCAACGCAGAATTTAATGAGCTTAATCTGCTCCGCGTCGTCTATTGTTGAGGCCTCGCCTGTTGTTCCGGCAACAACTATGGCGGCTGTTCCGGCCGCTATTTGGTCGTCAACCATTTTTTTGAAGGCGTCGTAGTTGATTGAGCCGTCGTTGTTAAACGGTGTGATAATGGCTACCGCTGAACCTGTGAAAAGTGACATTGAAAAATTCCCCCTTTGGTTATTTTTGATATATAGTAATTAATTCATATCGTTAACTATAAGCTCCGCTATCTGAACGGCGTTTGTGGCGGCGCCTTTTCTTATGTTGTCGGCTACAACCCACATGTTTATGCCGTTTTCAACGCTCTCGTCCCTGCGGATTCTTCCAACAAAAACCTCGTCCCTTCCGGCGGCGTTAACGGCAAGAGGGTATACGTTGTTTTCGGGGTCGTCCTGAAGCACAACGCCCGGGGCCGAAGATAAAAGCTCTTTAACCTCGTTGATATTAACGGGGTTTTCAAACTCCACGTTTATGGACTCGCTGTGGCTGTTGAACACCGGAACACGCACGGTTGTGGCCGTAACCCTCATATCCGGATGATGAAGTATTTTTCTTGTTTCCCAAATCATTTTCATTTCCTCTTTAGTATAACCGTTATCGAGGAAAACGTCTATATGCGGGAGGCAGTTATTGGCTATCGGGTGCGGAAATTTTTTGGGAGCCTCGCCCTTAAGGCCGTTTTCCAAGTCTTTCCAGCCGGCAACTCCGGCGCCGGAAACCGCCTGATATGTAGAGTAGACAACTCTTTTGATTTTATATTTATCATCAAGAGGCTTAAGCACAACCATGGCCTGGATTGTGGAGCAGTTGGGGTTGGCTATTATTCCGCTGTTCCATTTAATATCCTCCGGATTAACCTCCGGAACAACAAGGGGAACCTTGGGGTCCTGCCTCCACTGGGCCGAGTTGTCGATTACAACGCAGCCATGCTGAGCCGCTATGGGGGCGAACTTGGCGCTTGTGCTTCCTCCGGCCGAGAAAAGGGCTATGTCTATGGGTTTGTCGAAGGAATGCTCGTTAAGCTCCTCAACGGTGTATTCTTTGCCCATGAATGTGAGCTTGCTTCCGGCCGAACGGGCGGAGGCCATAACGTAAAAATTGTTTATGGGAAGATTTTTTTCCTCCAAAACCTTAAGAAACGTTCTTCCTACCATACCGGTAGCGCCTACAACGGCAAGATTTACCTTTCGCATTTAAAACCACTCCTATAAAAATTTTAATTATATGTAAATGTATTGTAACCGGCAAAGAGGCCGCAGGCCGCTTATAAAATCAGCGGATTAAGCTGATTTTAATGGCACCGAAGGGGCCGCCGGTTATGAGCGAAAAAGCATAGCGAATTCGCGAATATATTTTGGCAAAGAGGCCGCAGGCCGCTTATAAAATCAGCGGATTAAGCTGATTTTAGAGGCACCGAAGGGGCCGCCGGTTATGAGCCAATAAGCGAAGCGAATTGGCGAATATATATCAATGTTGACGGCGAGCCGCTTGTAAAATCGGCAGGATTGAAGCCGATTTTGCGGGCGTTTAAAAGGCCGCCTTAAGAGCCAATAAGTAGGGCTAATTGGCAATTAATATTTTGCAATAAAAAAGCCGTTTAAAACACCACTAAATAATCCAAAAGGTGTTAAAAGCAGCCAATTAAAGATATATTCAGTAGCTCTCCATCTGTTTAAGATGACAGTCGGCAGGCTTTTTGCCATACCGCCCAGAAAAATGGCCTCCGCAGACACTTTTCTTCGGCGTTTGCCCCTTTCGCCGGATTTTTGACCGCCGCGGAAACGTAAATACGGCTACTGATGGAAAACGCGCCTCTACTTTTTATATTCAAATTTAAAGTAATATTACCACCAAAAATATCGCCTGTCAAATACTTTAGGGAATATTAAAGGCGTTTTTAGGGAAATATTTTTATTAAGGAGATGATTTGTGTGGACAATGACAAAAAGAGGGCCGCGAAAAAGGCCAAAGAAGAAAAGGAAAGAGTTAAAATGGAAGCCGCCGAAGAGCTGGGGCTTATTGAGAAGGTGCGGGAGAGGGGCTGGAGGAGCCTTACGTCCAGAGAGAGCGGCAGCATAGGCGGGAAAATATCAGCCGGCATAAGAAAGAAAAGGCGGGAAAAATAATTTTTTAAAAAAGATTAAAAAAATTGTTGACAAAATACGCCTATGATGGTATTATATGTTTTGTGTTCGGCGCAAGACGCTGAACGAGCAAAACATGTGGAGAGGTGTCCGAGTGGTTTAAGGAGCCGGTCTTGAAAACCGGTGACTCCGCAAGGGGCCGTGGGTTCGAATCCCACCCTCT
>CAJFUS010000226.1 GCA_904420235.1 Candidatus Neoanaerotignum tabaqchaliae | reverse complement strand
GAAAAAGTAACAGGTGATGAGTTTAGAAAGTTATTTAAAGATACATCGGAAGTTTTAGGCGGAATCGAGCTTAATGAAAGCAAAACCGATGAAAACCATGAGCAAAAGGAAATTAATGAAAATAAAGAAACAGAGCATGAAAGAAAGTATGTAAGCCTTAATAAGCCGGATTTGCAGCACGAAGCGGAGGAAAGCTCTTTTGATGCGGATGGCGATAAAAATGAAAACAATAACTCTGGAGAAGCCGGAGAGTAATTAAGTTATAAACATCGCAATGTACTTGAAAATTTTTGGAAAGGAAGATTTTAATGGAGTATAATGTACGCGTCGGAATGACAAATGAAATGGAGTATGTTGTTGAGAAAAAAGACACCACAGCGCATTTTAGTCCGGACTGCCCTGTTTTTGCCACACCGGTTATGATTAACTGGATTGAGCAGACCAGCCTTAAACTTTGCCAGCAGGTTCTTCCAAGCGGATATGATACAGTTGGTACATTTGTTAATGTAAAACACCTTGCGCCAACTCCACTTGGAATGAAAGTTAGAGTTTGCGTTGAGGTTGCCGAGGTAAGCGGAAAGCTGCTTACTTTTAATGTTAAAGTTTATGATGAGAAAACAAAAGTAGGTGAGGGAACTCACGGAAGAGCAATAGTTAACGTTGAGAGATTTGTAGAAAATATCAAAAAGAATAAGTAATTTTTTAAGCCGCCGCGTTCTGTAATTAAGCTGGACGCGGGGCAATTTTTATAATAGCGGGGGAATAAAAATGTCGATAAATCTTAAAGGGAGAAGTTTTCTTACGCTTAAAGATTACAGCGCGGAAGAAATAGAATATCTTATAGACCTTGCGATAGACCTTAAGGAAAAAAAGAAAAAAGGAATTTTTGAAAAACATCTTTTAAATAAAAATGTAGCGCTTATATTTGAAAAGCCGTCAACTCGCACACGCTGTTCTTTTACTGTCGGCTGTGTTGACGAAGGCGCTCACCCAGAATATTTAAGCAAGGACGATATACAGCTTGGACACAAGGAAACTGTTGAGGACACAGCAAGGGTTCTTGGAAGAATGTTTGACGGAATAGAGTTCAGAGGTTTTTCTCAGGACACCGTTGAAAAGCTTGCCAAATACAGCGGTGTTCCTGTGTGGAACGGTCTCACTGACGAAGACCACCCAACTCAGGTTTTGGCGGATTTTATGACTATGAAGGAAAAATTCGGCAATATTAAGGGCCTCAAGTTTGTTTACTGCGGCGACGGAAGGAATAATATGTCAAACGCTCTTATGATAGGATGCTCTAAAATAGGAGTGAATTATGTGGTGGCGTCACCGAAAAGCCTTTTCCCAGACGAGAACCTTGTTGAACTTTGCAAAAAGTACGGTGAAGAAAGTGGTGCCTCAATTACTGTTACAGATGACATACTTAAGGCTGTTGAAGGCGCCGATGTTATTTATACGGATGTTTGGGTTTCAATGGGAGAAGAGGCTAAAACAGAGGAAAGGCTTAAAATACTTAAACCTTATCAGGTAAATGAAGGTGTTATGAAGGCAACAGGAAAGGAAAGCACAATATTTATGCATTGTCTTCCGGCTGTTAGGGGAAACGAGGTTACAAATGAGGTTCTTGAGGGTCCGTCGTCGGTTGTGTTTGACGAGGCCGAAAACCGTATGCACACCATAAAAGCTGTTATGGTTGCTACTCTTGGAGAGAACATTTAAAAAACCTTTGCCGTGGGGTTTAAGCTCTGCGGCTTATTTTTTTGATATGGATTTTTATTTGTTTTTGTTTAAGGAGTGTTGTGCATGCTTAAATACAAACTTTTAGAATATCTTAAATCGTCTGACGGTTTTGTTTCGGGCGAGGAGCTTGGGGAAAGGCTTGGCGTGTCAAGGTCGGCTGTGTGGAAAGAAATACGCTCTTTAAGAAATGACGGGTATAACATAGAAGCGGTTACAAACAGGGGATATGTGCTGCGGGATATTGGCGATGTGCTTAACTCGTCAGAAATAAACACAATTAAAGAAGGCTGTGTTATTGGAAAAGATGTTGTATGTTATAACGATGTTGATTCCACAAATTCCGTATGCAAAATTGAGGCGCTTAACGGCGCCGAGGAAGGAATGGTTATAGTTGCGGAAACCCAAAGCGGAGGAAGAGGACGTCTTGGAAGGACATGGAACTCTCAAAGGGGAGAGGGCGTTTATATGACGGTGCTTTTAAGGCCGGATATAGACCCTTCAAAGCTTTCTTCAATTACGCTTTCGGCAGGACTTGCCGTGTGCGAGGCCTTAAACAAAGATTTTGGGCTTAAAACACAAATAAAGTGGCCTAACGATATAATACTTAACGGGAAAAAAATATGCGGCATACTTACCGAAATGAGCGGTCAGCTTCAAAAGGTGGATTTTGTTGTTGTTGGAATAGGCATAAATGTTAATGTCATAAATTTTCCCGATGAAATAAAAGACAAGGCCACTTCCATTTTTATTGAAACCGGTGAGAAATTTAAAAGAAGCCCCATAGCAAAATCAGTGCTTATACATTTCGATGAGATATATAAAAAATTTGTCGAAAAAGGATTTGCGGCTATTAAAGAGGATTACGAAAAAAACTGTGTGAATATAGGCAGAAAAGTGCGTGTTATAAGCCGCGAAAGCAGTTTTGAGGCTTTGGCCGTTGAAACAAGCGATAATGGGGAATTGGTTGTGCTTTGCGATAACGGACAAAAAAAAGAAGTATTCTCGGGAGAGGTATCCGTCAGGGGGGTATATTGATATTATGGAAGAAAAAAAGGTTCTTGCCGCCGCGTCTTTTGACAAACAGAAGTATTATATAGACAATGAGTTTTCGGCTATACCGGAGGGAATCAAGGACGAGGTTAAAACAATATGCGTTGTTTTGGCTCAAAAGCTTATGTGCACATTTGTTGTGGGTTTTTATAAAGACGGCGATGTATATTTTGATATTGTGAAGGGAGAAAACGCCATAGATTTTGACGACATAGGGGCCGAGCTTGAGATAAAAAGCCTTATGCGGGAGAAAAAGGAGCTTATACGTTCTCTTAAGTTGTGGTATCTAATATATAAAACTCCCGACGGCGAAAGAATAAAGCAGGAGCTTTTAAGTGGCAGAGATATAGAGGAAATTTAATATGCTTATAGGTAATGTTAAAATTGAGAATAATGTTTTTATGGCTCCTATGGCCGGAGTTACGGACAGGCCTTACAGAAAAATTTGTATGGAAATGGGCTGCGGTCTTGTGTATTCCGAAATGGTGAGTGCCAAAGGACTTTATTATAACAGCGCCAATACGGAAAAACTTATGGATTGCGATGAAAGTCAAAGGCCATACGCTATACAGCTTTTTGGCTCAGACCCGGAAATTATGGGAGAAATGGCGAAAAAGATAGAGAATATGCCATTTGACATTATTGATGTGAATATGGGATGCCCAGCGCCTAAAATAGTTAAAAACGGCGACGGAAGCGCTCTTATGAAAAATCCGGAGCTGGTTAGGGAAATAGTTGAAGCCATGGTTAAAAGTCAAAGCAAGCCCGTTACGGTTAAAATAAGGAAGGGCTTTGACGATACATGCATTAATGCCGTTGATATTGCCATTATGGCCCAAAAAGGAGGAGCCGCCGCTGTTGCGGTGCATGGAAGAACAAGGGAGCAGTATTACAGCGGAAAAGCGGATTGGGATATTATAAAAGAGGTTAAAAGAAGCCTGGATATTCCTGTTATAGGAAACGGCGATATAACATCTCCGCAAAAGGCCAAAGAAATGCTGGATTATACGGGATGTGACGCTGTTATGATAGGCAGGGCGGCAGAAGGTAACCCATGGATATTTGAGCGCACTGTTAATTATATTAAAACAGGCGAGCTTATGCCGGAACCAACGGCAGCGGAAAAAGCCAAAGTTGTAATGCGTCATGCAGAGATGCTTATTGATTTTAAAGGGGAATATATAGGAGTTAGAGAAATGAGAAGGCATTTGGCCTTTTACACAAAGGGTATGCCTCAGGCGGCATCAATGCGCGGTGAGATAAACACAGTTATGAACATTGACGATATAAAAAAACTTGTTGAAAAATATTTTATGGTACATGATTAATTTTAATAGGCATACACTTTATAAAAAGGTGGTGTGCTTATGAGATTTGCTAAGATATGTTTTTCAAAAAATGATGAAATGGCCATAAAACCAAGTTTATTGCCAAAGGCCATAAGGCGCAGATATTATCTTATGTTTAAGAAGCCGGAAAAAAGGGATATTTCAATATTTTCGGCGGAAGGACTTAAGTTTATAATACCATTTAAAAAGGACGAAGAAGATTTTGAGCTTGTAAATGAGTACATTAAGAAAATGTGCAGGAAAATACAGAAAGAAGGTTTTGCCGCTGTTTCATCTCCTGACATAAGCCTTGATATGTATGAAAGAAAAACAAGCGGCCGGATTTTTAACTGTATGTGCCTTAAAAAAATATTGGAAAAAGCTGCCCAATTAAAAAACATGCCTGTGGAGGAACTGAATGTTGTTGTTAAAGACGGTGGAGGCGAAGCTGTTAAAACGGCGGTTTACGCTCTCTCTAAAGAATGTTCCAAACTGTGGATATGCACAAACGATTCAAAACGCCTGCGTCCTGTGTGTGAGAGTATTTTTGCCGACACAGGACTTTGCATAGGGGCATTTTCGGTTCCAAACGGCAGCATTATGAGAGAAGCCGATGTTATCATTAATCTTGAAAATGGCGGAGAGTTTTATAATTGTTTTGCAAAAAACTCCGTGTATGTTGATATTGCCGATGATAGACGGAATACCGATAAAATATGCCGCTCAAGAGGAGATATGTATGTTTTAAGAGGTTTTGCTGCTGTTGCTAAGGGTAAAAGGGGCGTAATTCTTCCGGAGGACGCAGAGGCGGCGTTCTGCGCTTTAAGCGGCGAGTTTTACAGCATGGTTTTTAAAGGCTTCAGCCAAGAGGAATTTGACGGTTCCAGCCGTCTTGTGGAAAGGTTTAACTTTAAAATAAAATGCACAGTTTATCATGACGGAAAGCAAGTAAAAAGTTGACAATACGGGCTGCCTTATTGTATAATCTGTTGATGTAAAAAAGGTCGGGTATCCGTGTAAAAACGCATATCCGTCTTTGTTATACCTAAAAAGGCGAGATTTTTATGCTTGAAAATTTAAAAATATAAATTTGAGATAGAAGGAGCTGTTTTTTGTGGCTGAAAAGAAAGTTGTTTTAACATATGAAGGTCTTAAAAAAAGAGAGGAAGAACTTGAGGAATTAAAAACTGTAAGGCGTAAAGAGGTAGCTGAGAAAATTAAAGAGGCAAGAGGCCAAGGCGACCTTTCGGAAAACGCCGAGTACGATGCCGCTAAGGAAGAACAGGGAGAAATTGAGGCCAGAATAGCACTCCTTGAAAAGATGCTTAGAAACGCCGAGGTTATAGACGATGAGGAAGTAAGCAACGACAAAATAAGCGTTGGAAGCAAAGTTAAGGTGTATGACAACGAGTTTGAGGAAGAAGTTGAGTATGTTATAGTTGGTTCGGCAGAAGCAGACCCTATGGAAAATAAAATATCCAATGAATCGCCTGTTGGCCATGGGCTTCTTGGACATGTTGTTGGCGATGATGTTGTTATAGAAACTCCAGATGGCGAAATATCGTTTAAAGTGTTGGCAATAAGCAAATAAGAAAGGAGCTATTAAATTGGCGCAGAACACAAATGAGAATTCTGAAAATACAATGACTCAGGAAGAACTTAGTGAGCTTTTAAAAGTGAGGCGTGAGAAGCTCGACAAGCTTCAGTCAGAGGGCAAAGACCCGTTTAAAATAGTAAAATATCCTGTTGATACACACAGCACAGACATACTTAATGATTTTGAAGGATATGAAGGCAAAACGGTTGTTGTTGGCGGAAGGCTTATGGCTAAGCGTGTTATGGGCAAGGCAAGCTTTTGTAATGTGCAGGACAGAAACGGCAAAATACAGGTTTATGTAAGCAAAAACGACATAGGCGAAGAAAGCTATGCCGATTTTAAAAAGTATGACATAGGCGATATTCTTGGTATTAAGGGCTTTGTTTTTAAAACAAAGATGGGTGAAATATCGATACACGCCAGCGAGGTTGTGCTTCTTTCAAAAAGCCTTCAGATACTTCCAGAAAAATTTCATGGTCTTAAAGACCAAGAAACAAGATACCGCCAAAGATATGTTGATGTTATAGTAAATCCTGAAATAAAAGAGGTTTTCTTTAAAAGAAGCGCCGTTATAAAAGCTATAAGAGAAATTCTTGATTCAAAAGGATTTCTTGAGGTTGAAACGCCTACACTTCAAACAATACCGGGAGGCGCCGCGGCAAGGCCGTTTATAACTCACCATAACGCTCTTGATATTGATATGTATTGCCGTATAGCCCTTGAGCTTCCTTTAAAAAGGCTTATTGTAGGCGGATTTGAGAGGGTTTATGAAATTGGCCGCGTTTTCAGGAACGAGGGAATAGATTTAAGACACAATCCGGAATTTACGCTTATGGAGCTTTATCAGGCTTTTACCGATTATAACGGAATGATGGATATTACAGAAGAACTTTTTAGAGGCGTAGCTCAAAAAGTTAATGGAACAACGATTGTTAACTATGGCGGTCATGAAATTGACCTTGGAAAGGAATTTGCCAGAATGACAATGGTTGACGCCGTTAAAAAATATTCCGGCGTTGATTTTGACGCTGTTAAAGATACGGAAGAGGCCAGAAAAATAGCCAAAGAGAAAGGCGTCGAGTTTGAGGAAAGACATGTTAAGGGCGATATACTTAATCTTTTCTTTGAGGAGTTTGTTGAAAAGAATATTGTTGAGCCTACATTTATAATGGACTACCCTGTTGAGGTTTCACCTCTTACAAAACGTAAACCAGACAAACCGGAATATACAGAGCGTTTTGAGCTTTTCATTTTGGGAAGAGAATATGGAAACGCTTATTCCGAGCTGAACGACCCTATTGACCAGAGGAAACGTTTTGAGCATCAAGAGGCTATGAGAGCCGCAGGCGATGAAGAAGCCAACATGATTGACGAGGACTTTATGACAGCCCTTGAATATGGCATGCCTCCTACGGGCGGACTTGGAGTTGGCATAGACAGAATGGTTATGCTTATGACGGGGCAGAATTCTATAAGAGACGTAATTTTATTCCCGACCATGAGACCATTGGAGAAGTAATGTTTTTTAAGGATATTCCAATACTTTGGAGTATCCTTTTTTATATTTTTATATAAAAATAAATACATATGTTGACAACAGGATGTTATTGTTAATAATATTTGTCAGGTTATTAATCTGTGGATAAAGGCCGCTTAATAGTATTTGACAATATAAAGTAATTATTTTAAACTATTAACGAAATATATAAAATTAGTTTT
>CAJFUS010000225.1 GCA_904420235.1 Candidatus Neoanaerotignum tabaqchaliae | reverse complement strand
TCCTAAACCGCATTTTCTGGATTCTTGGCTTATATAAATAGTAGTTTCGCATGACCAGTTATAGGCGGACCTTCCAACAAAAGCACCAGCATACGCATAGCCCTCAATTACTCCGTCTTTTTCTATAACAATGTAAGGATAACGTTCCATTATATTTTTCATGCGGTTTTGAAATTCGTTAAGGGAAGGAACTTCATATTCAAAAGAAATAGCTGTGTTCTTCACATAAAAAGCATAAATTTCCAAAATGCGATTGGCGTCTTCAATTTCAGCGTCTCTTATTGTTATTGTGCTCATAATAATTACCTTCCTTGTTAAAGTTACAGTTACAGCCGGACTTTATAAAATTAGTATAACACATATACATTAATAAGGCTATCTTAAGCCTTTATTATAGGCAAAAATAAAAGGCGGCCGGAAATAAAGATTATTTCTAACTGCCTTATACAATAAATATTTTTTATGGGTTTAGGAATGAGGTTATTATTTTCCAAAAATGAAATTAACCTACATTCTTACGCTTTCAAGCAAATTATGCATGTTTTCTATTTTTTCCTTAACATCGTTATATTTTTTTAGTGCTATACATGTGTATATGCTATCCAGAAGGGCTATGTGAATTATTCTTGATGTTACTGCCTCATTCATAAGCTTGCTTTCAGAAAGGGATGTTACTATGGGGAGTTCGCAAAGCTTTGTCATGGGCGATTTATCGCAGCTTGTTAGGCATATCGTATGAGCGCCGGCTTCCTTGGCTTTTTTAATGGCCCTTATGGTTTCAGTGGTGCGGCCCGTGTGGGATATGCCAAAGGCGACACAGTTGCTGTTAAGCATACTGGCGCTTAACAGCATAATGTGCGGGTCTGTGGCCGCGTATGCCGGAAGGCCTATCCTCATAAAGCGGTAGTATACATCAAGGGCTATTGTGGCTGATGTGCCTACTCCGAAAAACATTATTTTCTCGGCGCTGCACAACAGATTGACGGTTTTTTCAAGGGTTTCGTTTGATATAATCTCAAGGGTTTCCTCAAGACTTCTTGATATGGAGGAAAAGAGCTTTGACGTAGTTAATTTAGGATTGTTTACATCGGTTTCCATAGTAATGTCGTCAAGCACATATTCATCATTTTGAACAAGATTTTTAGCAAGATTTATTTTCAGGGCTGAAAAGCCGTCAAGACCTATATTTTGGCAAAATCTTATTATGCTTGACTGGGCTACATTAATGCGCTTTGAAAGCTCCCCTATATTCATGTTTATTATTTCAGGCGTGTGAGAAAGTATATATTCGGATATTTTTTTCTCGGACCTGCTGAAAGACTGTTGCTGGGTTTTTATTGTAATAAGGCAGTTAATGTCGTTATTCATTTAAACACTCTCCTTAGGAACGGCACTGAAAACATAATGTGGTTTAGGGCCTTGGCAAAGTTCCTTGTCAAAGTCCATAAGCTGCTTAAGATTTTTAAATCCGGCGTCGAAAAGCCCATGGTTTTTAGGGTCCAAAGCCTCCGCCTCACTTGTTATTCCCGTATATACAAGAAATGATTTTATGCCGTTTAGTTTGCCGAAAAGCATGTCGATGTCAATTCTGTCACCTATTACACAAAGCTCCTGCTTTTGAGCGTTCAGCCTATTTTGAAGAAATTCAAATGTATATGAACCGGGTTTGCCAAGCACAATGGCTTTTTCGCCTGTGGCATACTCAATTGAGGCGTTTATAGCTCCTGTGTGAGGAGTAAGTCCGTTTTCACATGGGATGCTTTCGTCAAAATTGGTGCATATAAGTTTGGCGCCGTTCCATATATAGCGGCATGCCGCTTCTATATCAGAAAAATCGACGCTTCTGCTGAAACCGCATACAACATAATCAGCCTTTTTGCTTTTGCTGTCAACAACATTAAATCCGGAATTGGAGAAGTCGTTTTTAAGCTGATTTGTGCCTATAACAAAAACAGTACAGTTTTTATTGTGACAAAGGAGGTAGTCTATGGCCACTTGCCCTGACGTTATTATCTGTTTTTCGGAAACATCAATATTAAAGCCAGACAGCTTGAGCTTTAACTCCAAAGGTGATTTTTCGGGACTGTTGGTGAAAAAAACAAATTCCCTTCCTTCTTTTTGCAGATAGGAAATAAATTTGTCGGCGAATTTTATGGGCCTGTTTTGCTGATATATTGTTCCGTCAAGGTCGATTATATATTTTAATTCCATGTTTTATTTTATACCTCCTCCATATTTCATTAAGAACAGCCATATTATAACAATAAATTTTGGCATATTCAATTACGCAGAATGTTAAATAAATTTAAATTCGATTTTACTTTTATTTGCTGGAATTTAGTTCCTATGAATTATATAATTCACTTGTCAAAACAAATGGTCAGTTGAAATTTGAAAGGAGAGCTTTATGGAAAAGGTTAATGAACTTCAGCTTCCGTTTAACAGAGGACTGAACGAAGAAGAAACAAGGGCTTGCAGAACAAGCACCGTAAAAACTTTTTTTAGGAAGTTTTGGCTTCCAACTCTTATGCTTGTTCCGGCCGGAGTATTTTATATGATGTTTTTTGTTTATCCAACGCTGCACTCGTTTTATTTAAGCTTTAACGACTGGAACATATTAACGGGAGCCATATCATTTGAGGGCTTAAGCAACTATAAAGAGGTTTTGTCCGACCCGGTTTTTCATCAGTCAGTTAGGAATATGATAGTTTATATTATTTTTACTACAATTCCTCTTATAGCGCTTTCGCTTATTATAGCTATTTTAATTGAGAACTGCGGACCGGCGAAAGGAATATTAAGAACCGCCATTTATATACCGGTTATTATATCAATGTCAGTTTCGGGAATGATGTGGCAGTTTATATTAAGCCCCACAACAGGAATAGTTAATCAGGTTTTGTCAATGTTTGGCGTAGAGCCCATAAGCTGGCTTACGGACACAAGAACGGCCCTTGGAGTGATTATTGTTGTTGGCATATGGCGCGGCCTTGGAACAAATGTGGTGCTTTTTATAGCCGGACTTAAAGGAATATCAAAAGAGCAGCTTGAGGCGGCTAAAATTGACGGAGCAAACAGGCTTCAGATTTTCAGATATGTAACTTTTCCGTCAATATCGTATGTAACAAGCTTTGTTACAATAACAACCATAATATCCTGCTTCCAGATATTCACCACAATACAGGTTATGACAATGGGAGGGCCCAACAACGCCACAAATATGCCGGTTTTCCAGCTTTGGCAGGAAGCATTCCAGTTTTTTGACATGGGCAGGGCAACGTCAATATCAACTATGATGTTTATAGCCATATTAATTTTATCAATGATAATTATGAGAAGAATGGAAAAGGCCAACGACTGAGCCGAGGAGGTTTGCGCTATGAACGCGGTATGCCGCAAAAAATATTTTAACAGTGACAGAGTTATAAAAATAACTTCGTTTTTAATAATGGCAGTGTTCACATTAATTATGCTTGTGCCGGTGGTATTTATGGTTTTGTACTCGTTTTTCCCAACGGCTGACGTTAACACAGTTATGGAAGGAGCCAATATTTTTAAATCGGCTTCCCTTGAGGGATACAGAGATGTATTCAGGCAGACGCCGTTTTTAAAAATGGCTTATAACAGCCTTTGGCTTTCAGTTGTTCAAACGCTGCTTCAGCTTATTATGGCGTTTTTTACGGCCTATGCCATAACAAGGTGGAAATATCCAAAAAGAGACTTAATTTTTAAATTTATAATAGCCACCATGATTATACCGACGGTAGCTGTTATGATACCTAATTACATAATAATAAATAAAATGGGGCTTGTGGGAAACAAATGGGGCGTTGTGCTTCCGTTTATAGCCAGCGGCTATGCCATATTCCTTATGAGACAGTTCTTTAAATCCATGCCCGAAAGCATTGTTGAGGCGGCTATGATTGACGGATGCAGTGAATTCCAGATTTTGTTTAAAATATACCTTCCAATGATGCTTCCAGCAATAGCGGCCCTTACCATTATATTGTTTGTTGGACATTGGAACGACTATCAGTGGCCGTTAATGGTGCTTTCAAAGCCGGAATCAATGACGCTCCCCCTTGCCCTTGTAAGGTTTGAAAATGAGGGCATTATAGAATGGATGCCGACAGCGGCTGCCTGTGTTATGACAATGCTGCTTCCGTTAATTCTGTTTTTAATTACGCAAAAGGCTTTTGTTGAAACCTTTGCCGACAGCGCGGTTAAAGGATAATAATAAATTTAAACTAACATTCAGGAGGGCAATTTAATGAAGCATAACTTATTAAGAAAAATCGTCATGTGTTTAACAACTGTCGCTTTGGCTTTAACTGCGGCGGGCTGTGCGTCAGAGGCCTCTGCG
>CAJFUS010000224.1 GCA_904420235.1 Candidatus Neoanaerotignum tabaqchaliae | reverse complement strand
CAAAATAGCCATTGGCCTTTCAGGCGGAAAAGACAGCATATGCCTTCTTTTGGCTTTGGCCACATTAAGAAGATTTTATCCAAATAAATTTGATATAGAGGCAATAACCGTATCCCTCGGCTTTGAAGGAACAGATTTTAACCCAATGAGGGAGCTTTGCCAAAGCGTTGGCGTAAACTATACGGTTATAGACACAGACATAGGCGATATAATATTTAAAGAAAGAAAAGAATCTAACCCGTGTTCGCTGTGCGCCAAAATGCGCAAAGGAGCCCTTAACGACAAAGCCGACGAGCTTGGCTGCAACAAAATAGCTTTGGGACACAACAGGGACGACATAACCGAAACATTCTTAATGTCCCTCATATTTGAGGCAAGAATAAACACCTTCGCTCCTGTGTCCTATCTTGACAGGAAAAAACTTTACTCAATACGTCCTCTTATGTATGTTCCTGAAAAGGATATAAAAAGCTATATAAACAAAAACAACATAAAAATAGTTAAAAATCCATGCCCAGCAAACGGCAATACCAAAAGACAGGAAATAAAAGAGCTTATACACGAGCTTGGAAAAAAATATGACAATCTTGACGGCAAAATTTTCAGCGCGATACAGCGCTCCAACATAAAAGGCTGGCATAAGGAGATGTGAAAATGGCTGAAAAAACATATTACGAGGAACAAAACTCAAAGGGCCTTAAGCATTTAAGGGGTCTTATAGAAACCCTTCCGCCCTTTGTTTCGGATTTTTTCAGAAGCCTTGGACAAAAAAACACTTCTGTAAGAACAAGAATAAACTATGCATACGATTTAAGGCTTTTTTTTCAATATCTTATAGATAATCATCCCGAAATATGCGACAAAAAAATGGACACCATAACAGTTGAGGACTTAGACAAGGTTCTGCCGTCTGACATAGACCTTTTTCTTGAGTACATAAGCTTTTATCAAAAAGAGCGGCCTGAAAGCGAAGACACATATTTAGAGGTTCATAACGGCGAAAAAGGCCGCGCCAGAAAATTAGCCGCCATACGTTCAATGTATAAATATTATGTTAAAATACAAAACATAAAAACAAATCCCGCCGCCTTAGTTGACACTCCAAAAATACATGATAAAGAAATTATTCGCCTTAACCCAAATGAAACCGCCGATTTGCTTGACGAGGTTGAAAGCGGTCAAGACCTTACAGAAAGACAGAAAAAATTCCACGAGAAAACAAAAAAGCGTGATTTAGCAATAGTAACTCTTCTTGTAGGTACAGGTATGCGTGTTTCGGAATGTGTTGGAATAGACATAGATGACATTGATTTTAACGTAAACGGCGTTAAGGTAACAAGAAAAGGTGGCAACGAAGCTGTGCTTTATTTTGGAAGCGAAGTGCGGGGGGCTTTGCTTGACTATATGGAGGAACGCAAAAATATTGACGCCTTAAAGGGAAACGAAAATGCCCTTTTTCTTTCAAGCCAAAAAAAACGCATAACAACAAGGTCTGTGCAGCTTCTTGTTAAAAAATATTCTCAGGTAAGCGTTAAACTGAAAAAAATAACGCCCCATAAACTGCGCAGTACATACGGAACAACTCTTTATAATGAAAGTGGAGATATATATTTGGTTGCTGATGTCCTTGGTCACGCTGATGTAAACACTACCAAAAAGCATTATGCCCGAATGGACGAGTCCCGCAGGGCAAAGGCCGCTAAATTTATAAAACTTAGGAAGGAGGATTAAAATTGAGCGATTTTTTCTCAAATACATCAGGCGTTCTATCAAACAGAACTTTTCATCCGGAAGGGATAAGATTTCCGGCCTCAGTTCTTGTGCCTATGTTCAATATTAATGGTTCAATAAATATAATGCTTACCCAAAGAGCCCTTAACCTTGACAGGCAGCCGGGGGATTTTTGTTTTCCCGGCGGAATGGCTGAAAATAACGAAACTCCTGAGCAGACAGCCATAAGGGAAACATTTGAGGAAACCGGCATAAACAAAAAAGATATAAAAATACTCGGACATCTTGATTACATAGTGTCCTCTTTTGGTGCCTACATAACTCCCTTCGCCGCCAAAATAGACAATTCCGCTATAAATAAGATGTCCATAAGCAAAAGCGAGGTTGAAAAAGTTATATTCGTTCCTCTCATCCATTTTATTTCTGTTCCTCCGCAGCTTTACCGAATAGAAATGAAACACTCATTTCCTAAAGACTTCCCATTTGACAAAATTTACGGAGGCAAAAATTATCAATGGAGAAAATCTTACATGGACGAGTATTTCTACGAGTATAATGGCGACGTTATATGGGGAATAACAGCCAGAATAGTCAAAAATCTTTGTGATATTATAAAAGAAAACAATATTAGTATCAGTTAAAAAGTTAAAATATTTCTTAGTTTAAAGCCCTTAAAAATCAAGGGCTTTATTTCGTTTTTATCTCTCTAAAATAAAATTCAGTAAAAAATAATTTCAATATTATAAATAACCCCCTCTTTATCAGACTTACATATCTAATAAAGGGGGAGTTATTTTTTATTTTACTCTTTAATTATTCCGCTTTCCTTAACAGCGGCAACTATTTTTTTCATATCCTCAACGTTATATACCAAGGCAAACCTTACATATCCCTCGCCAAGGCTTCCAAAAACGCTTCCAGGCACACACACAACTCCGGCCTTATCAATAAGCTCAAGCACAAACTCGGTAGAATTGGTATATCCCTTTGGCAAAGGCGCCCAAGCGAACATTGTTCCCTCCGAGACAGTACCCTTCCAGCCTATGGAGTTAAGGCCATCTATAAGGGCATTTCTTCTGTCCTCATATTCCTGACGGTTGCGCTCAACGCTTGTTTGAGGCCCTAAAAGAGCGGCAATAGCGGCCTTTTGAACAGGAATAAATATACCGTAATCAATTTGAGAGCGCAGTTTTTTAAACTGAGATATAATCTCACGGTTTCCAACAGCAAATGATATTCTGGCGCCTGTAAGGTTATATGTTTTAGACAATGAGTTAAACTCTATTCCAACTTTATCCGCACCTTCAACAGAAAGGAATGATATTCCCTCTTTGCCGTCGTAAACAAGCTCTGAATAAGCATTGTCGTGCAAAACAACAACATTATATTTCTCAGCCCACGCTATAAGTTCTTTGTAAAAACTTACGGGAGCAAGACGGCATATAGGGTTTGCCGGATATGAAACAACAATAGCTTTAGCCGCTTTTGCTGTTTCCTCAGGTATGGAGCTGAAATCTATAAGGTATCCATTTTCCTCTCTAAGCTCATAATATTCTATTTTGGCGTCGTTAAGCATAGGTCCTATTGAGAAAACAGGGTATCCTGGATTTGGCACAAGAACAACATCACCGGGGTTGCACAATGTTAAGGCCACACGGCTTAATCCCTCTTGAGAGCCGTAAAGGGACATAATCTGGTCTTTTTCAAGATTAACCTTATATCTTTTTTTATACCATGTTTGAACAGCCTCAATAAGCTCATCCGAGTCCGTTATGGCATATTTGTAATTCTCCGGTTTTTTAGCCGCCTCAATAAGAGCGTCCATAACAAACCTGTCGGGCATAAAATCCGGTGTTCCAACCGAAAGGTCGTAAACTGTTTTTCCCTCATCTATCTTTTGCTTTTTGATATTGGCAAGAGTAGTAAAAATACCCTCTTTAAAGCTGTCCATTCTGTCGGCAAATTTAATTTCCACTTGTAATCCCTCCTGATATAGATTATCAGCACACTATGTATTATATTATCGGCATAAAATATCCGTAAAAAAAATACCCTTGTACTTTAATATAGTATAAGGGCATTTAATAATTTTATCAACCTTTATTTTACAAAATTAGGCGAATATTTAGCCGCAAGAAGTATAGCCTCGGCCATGCTTACTTCGCTAACAAGGTTTTTGCCGGCTATGTCAAATGCTGTACCATGGTCAACAGATGTGCGCAGTATAGGCATTCCGTTTGTTATGGCTATTGTCCTCTCAAAATCAAGGGTTTTAGTGGCTATATGGCCTTGGTCATGATAAAGGCTTAAAACGCTGTTGAATTTTCCTTTAAGAGCTAAATGGAAAACAGAATCAGCTCCTATGGGGCCGGCAACATCATATCCCATTTTTTTAAGCTCCTCAACAGCAGGATAAACCTCTTTAACTTCCTCATCGCCAAAAAGTCCATGTTCTCCGCTGTGTGGGTTAAGACCTGCTATGGCCATCGTTCCGCCTTCTACTCCAAGACGCTTAAGGGCCTCCGTACATCTTACAACATAGTCTATTATTCTTTCTTTCGTAATCATATCACAAGCTTTTCTAAGGGATACATGCCTTGTTAAGAAAAATACTCTAAGGCCTCTAACCTCAAACATAGTAAGAGGGTCCGGCGTGTTTGTAAGGGCGCCGAAAATTTCGGTATGTCCTATAAAATTAATTCCTCCGGCTCTTAAAGCCTCTTTGTTTATAGGCGTTGTGGCAACGGCGTCAGCTTTTCTTGAGTTAGCAAGCTCAACGGATTTAGCTATATATTCATAGGCCGCTTTTCCACACATGCCCTGAACCTTTCCAAACTCAAACTTGTCCATGTCTATATTGTCAAGATCTATAAGGTTTAAAACACCTTCAGAATAATCTCCTTCAGCAGGGTCATCAACAACATTTACCTTAAGATTAACTCCCGTTATTTTAACGGCGTTTTCTATTATTTTTCTATCACCCACAACAATACAGCGGGCAGCGTCAAAAACTTCTTTAAGAGCTATTGATTTTACTGTTATTTCAGGTCCTACTCCGGCAGGGTCGCCTATTGGCACAGCTATAAGTGGTTTCATTTTTTCCCTCCAACAATACTTTTTTAACTTTAAGCTTTTATAAAAATCAATTATTTATTTTCCTGGCAAGATAATTCATGCACACCTTCAATGCGTATTTATCTCCTACCATACCGCCTTTTGTAATAATTTTAAGGCCGTCAAAATCGCCCATAAGCATTTCTCCATGGGCCGCCAAAGGCGCCACGTCCTCTACCAGTTTAAGTCCGGCGACCTTAAGCCTTTTGCAAACAGAAACGGTTATATCTCCGCCTGAAGTATAAAGACCCTTAAATGATTTTTCGCCTCTTAAAATTTTTTCCGTAACCTCCGCAAAAGCGTCATTTATAATTTTTGAAACACCTTCTGCCGTTGTGTTGTAATATTCCATATATGTTTTAAATGATATTCTTTTAGCCGGAAAAATTCCGTCTCCAACAACAGTGCACATTTCATAGTCCTGACACTTATAAAGCACTTCGTTAACTATTCTGGCAATCTCATCTTCACGCCTTTCAGGGCTGCGCAGAAATTCTTCCGTTTCGGCATATATATTAAGTGTTTTTGGCTGTGTCTGCAAAAATTCCTCAAGTTGTCCCCTCGCAACAGCATTTGTGGTGCCTATAACAGCCAAAACCCTGTTAAGCTCTTTGTGTGCTTTTGTGCTTGGCACAAGCTTGCTTACAACAGTAGCAGTAAATATTCCCGGGTCAACAGTTATAAAATTAACCTCGCTTTTAATAACCGCGTCAGCCACAATGTCCATATCTTCTTGGGAAAGGCTGTCGAATATTATTATTCTTTTCCCCTCTTTTTGATAAAGTTTTATTTTATCGGCTATGTAGTCAACACCATACATCATGTCATCAATCATAATTGAGCCTATGTCATATTTTGACTGTTTCCTAAAAAGGAGAGACGGAAGCGGCGTGTTTATAGAGGCTAAAGGGTCTAAAGCGGCCTCAGTTTTGTGAAGGGGTATGCCCTTTACAAGCACATATCCGCCTATTATAACTCTTTCAGCCTGTGGGAAACATGGAACAACCATGGCCATAGCGTTGTTGTCAAGAGCGTCAAGCATAGCGTCAGTTTCACTTCCCAAATTTCCGCGAAGCGTAGAATCTATTCTTTTTGAATAGACCTTTATGTTATCGTTCATAAAAAACTTTGTAGCGTTATAAACAAGATTGTATGCTGTTTCAGGATTTGCCTGTCTGCTGTTTGTAGGATAAACAATGCAGTCACAATCAGGCATATTGTTTGGGTCAAGACCATCCATGTTAACTATCGAGTATGTATCATAACCATATCCGCTTATCATAACGCCTGTTGCGTTTCCGCCTGTAAGGTCGTCCGCAATTACAACGCATCTGTGCACAAAAATCACTCCCCAGAATATAATTAGGATTAGTTTTTGATTAAAAAATATCCACAAAAACCCATAATTTACATAATATTTTGTAATTTATATACAATATAATTATATTCCAAAGAAAATATTGTGTCAATTATTTTGCCTAACCTTAATGCTGTCCCCGCCAAAATTTATTGACGGGGACACAGTTATTATCTTATATTTTATTTTCAAAAGTTATATAAATTTACATATTCTCTGCATTGAGCATTCGTTAAAGCCAAAAGCCTCAGCCTTTGTAACCTTTCCGTTAACAACCTCCATAAGCTCGTCAAAAAGGTCTTTTCCGCACTCGTCAATAGTTTTGTCGCCTTTTAAAACAACGCTGGCATTAAAGTCTATATTGTCAATCATCTTTTCATAAGTTTTGGCATTTCCAGTAACTTTAATTACGGGCGCTATGGAGTTTCCCGTTGGTGTTCCCCTTCCCGTTGTGAATATAACAACCTGACATCCTCCGGCAACCATAGCAGTAACAGAAGCCACATCAAATCCCGGCGTATCCATTATAAGCGCGCCTTTTTTTGTTGGCATTTGAGCATATTCAAGAACTTCCATAACCGGCCTTGTGCCGCCTTTATATATACATCCAAGGGACTTTTCTTCTATTGTTGATATTCCGCCCTCTTTATTTCCTGGAGTAGGCTGTCCTGTTCTAAGGTTTTGGTTAACATTAGCCAAATGCTCCTCTAAATCTCGGCATATTCCTATAATTTGTTTTTTAATCTCAGGAGTTGCGGCTCTTTTTGCTAAAATATGCTCCGCTCCTATAAACTCTGTTGTTTCACTCATTATGGCCGAACCGCCAAGGTCAACAACAATGTCGCTCGTTTTTCCAACAACTGGATTTGCTGCAAGGCCGCTTGTAGCGTCGCTTCCTCCGCATTCAAGAGCCACATAAAGGTCGCTTATAGGGCATTCTTCTTTTTTAACAAGTGAGGCTTCCTGAACAAATTTTCTTGCCGCCTTAACAGCCTTGTTTATAGCGTTTACAGTGCCTCCTTCATCCTGTATAACAACAACCTCAAGCGGCTTATTTGTTTTGGCCTCGATGGCTTTCTTCATTTCCTCAGGCGTGCAGCCTTCGCAGCCAAGGCCTATTAAAACAGTAGCGTAAATATTAGGGTTTGCGGCAAAGCCTGAATACATATCGTAGCATATTTTAAGGTTCTGCTCAACCTCTGAGCATCCGGCTTGGTTTGAAACGTATATTGAGCCCTCAACTTGTTCTGCAACTATTCTGCAAGTTTCACTTGAACAAACGCATGTAGGCAGTATAAGCACTTTATTTCTTATTCCAACTCTTCCGTCAGGTCTTCTGTATCCCATAAAATTCATAACGACGTTCCTCCTTTAAAATTAAAGCTCGTCCTCATAGTTTCTTGGCAGCGACATAATATTTTTGTGGCTTATCCAGCTTCCTTTAACGGCATCAGCAGTCATAGCGCCTATAACCTGTCCATACTTAATAACCTTGTCGCCTGTTTTAAGGTCTTCAAGAGCTATTTTATGATAGGCCGGTATGTCCTCAAAAGCGGAAACGCATATCTTTTCCCCTTCCTTATTAACATACACATTGTCGCCCTTTAAAACATCGTCTACAACAGTGGCAACATTGTCAATCGGTCTTAACATAAGAGCATTTTTATCCATGTGAACCCCTCCATTTAACTGCGCTTTCTCAAAATAAATTTTTGGAAAGCAGTTTGCCTTTTAACATGACGTTTTTAAAACGCCTTTTATTTGCCTTAATATTTTCTTATACTAATTATATATGCCCTTTGAACTTATTTCAAGTAAATTAAGTATTAATTATACTAATTAATTTAAATAATAGTAATTTTAATACTTGTTTAATTTGCAAAGGTTTAAATTATTTCCTGTATCAAAAATAATTTAATTATGGTATAATAAATTATAATTGCTTCTTATATAAATATAATGCAATAATAACCTCTTTACATAAAACGTTTTTTTATTTATACTTACAATACATCTATAAAAGATTGGAAGTGATAACATGAAAATAGAAAAAATAAGCGAAAACCAAATTAAGCTTACGTTAACAAAAAACGACCTTAAAGACAACAACATAAAAATAGAAGAACTTGTTAAACCCTCCGATAAGGTTCAGGAACTTTTTAGAAACCTTATGGAAAAGGCCTTCAGCGAGTGCGGTTTTGAGGTTGACAACACACCTCTTATGGTTGAGGCCACTCCAATATCTATTGACGGCCTTATAATTATAGTTACAAAGCTTCCGGAAAATGACGCCGGAAACGACGCCATGTCACTTATATCTCAAAACAGGGATTTGCGCCGATACAAGAAAAAGGGCATCTCCCATCTTGAAAGCACTCATCTTTCAGAGGATAACATTATGATATATTCTTTTATATGTCTTGACGACGTAATAAACGCCTCAATGCGTATTTCAAAAATGTTCTCAGGATACAGCGAGTTGTTCGGATATGAAAAAAGATATTTCCTTCTGCTTCAAAGCGATGTTGAGCATCAAAAAAATGATGAGAACATAGAGTCCGCTCTTAACGAGTATGGCACAAAATATGCCTCCAACGTACTTTCAAAGTATTTTCTTGTTGAGCACGGAGAAACAATAGTACATAATCCAGCCGTAAAGATACTTGCCGAGAATTTTTCGTAAAAAGCCCACAAAGGGCTTTTTATTTTTCAAAAATAAAATTTGTACATACAATAATTTTTTAAAAGCCTCATATATTGTAAAGCAAAGGAGGTTTTTAAAAATGTTCTATCCCGATGACAATAACTGCCAGTGTCGACCAAACCCAGAAAAAAAACAAATATCATTCATAAGGTTTTTAAACGCTGTTCCAAACGAACCAAACATTAGTTTTGATATTTACATTAACAGAAAACTTGTAATACGCCATTTAAAATATGAAGATTTTACAGAGTATATTCCGGCAAGGGCCGGCGTACACATGGTTCAGGTGTTTCCAGCCGACAATCATACGGAACAGCTCCTTGACATTCGCCTTAATCTTGAACCTGATAAAATATATACAGCGGCTATAATAGGCCCCATAACCAACGTTGAGATAGAAGTGTTCGAGGATAAATTTATTGAAGGCAGCGAAGATTATGCTCATATGAGGTTTATAAACCTGTCGCCCAGTGAAACCAGCCTTAACGTACTTATAGATGACACACCAGTTGTTTATGACCTTAAATTTACTGAGGCCACTGATTATCTGCGCCTTGAGGAGGGCAAACACACAATGCTTGTTGAAACCTCCGATGAAAACAAACGTGTTATATATCATCCAAACATGGTTCTTAAAAACGGCAACATATACACAGCATATATGGTTGGTTATACCGACGGAGAACCTTTCATTCAAACTCTTATACCTCTTGACGGCTCAAGTTATATAGAAATAAAATGATAAAATTTTCTAAATTGGCAAAAAGCCATATTATTTTAAAATTCAAACTCAACCAAAAACGGCGGAGCGCAATCCGCCGCTTTTTGGAATTAAAAAATATACCCATTTCCTTATAAGTAATGCCTAATAAAATTTAATCTGTATCCTCATATTAATTAAAAAATGTTTTTTATTTCATTAAAAACTTCATCATACGCCATAACCGCCCTTTGAATATCCTCATGTGTCATAACCGTAGAAATATTCATCGAGCCTCTTGGAGCGGCAAATATACCCTTTTCAAGAAGCATTATATGGAGCAGTTTGTTATAATCACTATATTTATTTTTTGTGCTTGCATAGTCCGTAGGCACATTTTTTGTAAAGTGAATGTGCATAAGCGACCCGGCGCACGCCACGCTTACAGGAAGATTATATTTTTTGATTGAATCCGTAATTCCGCTGCAAAGTTCCTCTGCCAAGCCGTTAATATAATCAACCGCTTCCTCGCTCAGCAGCCTCATAGACACAATACCGGCGGCCATGCCAAGCTTATTGCCGTTAAATGTACCGCTTTGTGCAATATATTCCGGCCTTTGAGGGTTATAAACGTCCATAATTTCTTTTTTGCCTCCAAATGCCGCTATCGGATATCCTCCGCCAATCCATTTGCCCACGGTTGTCATGTCCGGTGTCACTTTATACATTCCCTGAGCACCGTGATAACTTACTCTCAGGCATTGAATTTCGTCAAATATAAGCACAACTTTATATGTATCAGCCAACTCTCTAAGACGCACAATAAATTCTTTTTTGGCCGCAATGGCTCCTGTCTGTCCCATTACGGGCTCAAGAATTATTGCCGAAATTTTATCTGCATGCTCCTTAAGTATATCCTCTACCGAATCGGCATTGTTAAACTGCGCAATATAAACATCTTTAGTAACATTTTCCGAAATGCCCATCACATCCGGATAAGCCTGATATGGAGCATCGCCTTCCGGATGCGGAAGCTTTGGCGCAATGGAATGTTCAACCAAATCTATTGAACCGTGGAAACAGCCCTCCATCTTAATAATAGCCGATTTCCCCGTATATGCGTTTGCCGCACGTATTGCAAAAAGTACGGCTTCGGTTCCGGAATTGCAAAACCGAACTCTTTCAAATGACGGAACTCTCTCGCAAAGCATTTTGGCAAGCTCAACCTGTTCCCCTATGGCCGAACCGTAACACACTCCCTTATCAATAGCCTTATGCGCGGCCTCAAGAATATTTGGATTTGCGTGGCCGTGAATCATAGATGTATAGTTATTTAAAAAATCAATGTATTTGTTTCCGTCAAGGTCGTAAAGATATGCCCCTTTTCCGTAATCAATTGTAAGAGGATATGGGTTAAAAAATACAATGGATCTTGTTTCTCCGCCTGTCATATATTTTTTTGCTTCCGTGTATGCCTTTGAAGAAGAAGGCGTCTTGTTTGAGTATTTTTCTATGACCTTTGAATATAATTCATCAAATCTCATACATATCCCTCCTGTTTTCAATAAATCTTATTTTTTATACTATATTACTTTAAGCAAAATTAAAAAAAAATATAAAATATTGCCCTGCTATGCTATAATATTAGCGTAATTAACTGTTTTTTGGGCGGTGATAGTTTGAGGGAATTTAAAAACATACCCTACTCGCTTGAAGTTGAGGTTACACATAATTTAAGGGAGAAAGCTCCACATGGCTCTCCTTTAATGCCTTTAGCCGTTTATATAGACGATTTCAGAAAGTATTCATCTCCGGTTATCCAGCACCATTGGCACCCCGAAATTCAGCTGGCATATATTTTAAAAGGTTCCGTGGAATACGAATTTTACGGCAAAAAATTTTTGTTAAATAAAGACGACGGCCTGTTTATCAATTCAAACATACTCCATATGTCGATAACGCACGACCCAGAAAATACACAAATGATTACTATTTTGTTCAATCCGTCAATATTAAGCGGAATAAATCAAATAGAAATTGAAAACGAATATATTTCTCCCGTTATATCATGTAAAGACCTTAAATATATTTTATTTACAAACAAAATATACTGGCATAGGCAAATATTAAAAAAAATACCGGCCCTTATTTACTCAGAGGAACAAAAGGAATTTGGTTATAAACTGGAGCAAAAAAATATAATCGGAGAAATTTGGCTTGCCATAATAAGAAATTCCAAAGACATAATAAGTTCAAACAATACTTCCGTTTCCATTGACGAGGACAGAATAAAAATAATGCTTCAATTTATAAACGAAAATTATACCAAGAATATAACTCTCAATGAAATCGCTTCCTCCGCAAATTTAAGCAAAAGCGAGTGCTGCCGATGCTTTAAGCGAACAATTAAAATATCTCCCTTCACATATCTTATACAAAAGAGAATTTTCTCATCTGTCGGGCTTCTTTCAACCACAAATTACCCGATATCCTATATTTCCGAAAGGGTAGGGTTTAATGAAATCAGTAATTTTTACAAAACATTTAAATCAATAATGAATATGACTCCGGCAGAATTCAGAGAAAAAGAAAAACATATCAAAAATAAATAAAAACATATATTAAATT